>JAOUHE010000118.1 GCA_029865285.1 Chloroflexota bacterium | reverse complement strand
CGTTTCCACCGGCCAGCCGGCGGCCTTTGCGTGGAGCGCCATGCCGGCATGCTTCCCGGAGCAGTTGTGGCGAATCGCGCTCGGCGGCTCTCCGTCACGAGCCAGGCGCTGGGCGGTCTCCTGATCCGATGGTGCCGCGTCGCCGCAGGCGAGCACCTCGCGGGTCAGGCCGCCGGCGCGCAGCAGCGCCTGGACCGTTCGCACGTGGCGGTCCTCCCCGGCATGCGACGCGGCCATGATGGCCAGCGCCTCGACCGGGCCGGGAAAGTCGTAGGCGTCGAAGCGCCCCGAAGCCACGAAGGGCGCCAGCTGGAACGGCTTGGCCGCGGAGCGCAGGAAGATGAACTCGTCGGGGTTGCCCGCCGAGGCGATCGGCTCACCGGTCGGCGAGACAACGGCGATGGAGCCCCGGTGCCGGGATTCGATCCGGTCGCCGCGGCTGACCTCGACGAGGACGGCGGCCCTGGGCTCGGCCACGCTGCTGCGTGACCCTGTTCGCTAGGACTTGCTGCCGGATCCGCTCGCGGCGGTCTCACTCGGCGGCGCAGATTCCTTGGCGAAGACGCTCTCCTGTGCTGCCGCGGCGGCCGGCTGGGATCCGGCCTGTGGAGCTCCCTTGGCCGGGGCCGAAGCCGGCGACGAGGCAGAATGGCTGGCAGACGGGTTGGAGCCGCCCTCCGGGCTCATGATCACGCCGCCCTCCCAGTGAGCGCCTTCCCGGACGACGAGCACCTGCGCCTTGACCTTGCCCTTGACCCGGCCGGTCGATCCGATCTCGAAGCGACCGCCGCAGTTGACGTCGCCCTCGAAGTCGCCGTTGATGATCACGTTGGCGGCGGTGATCGCGCTGCGCACCTTGGCCTGGGGACTGATGATCAGGGTACCGGAGCACTCGATCTCTCCGGTCGCCTCGCCCTCGATCCGCAGGTCGCGGTCGCTGACGTACTTGCCGTTGAAGCGGGCGTGGGGATCGATGACGCTCTCGTTGCCGGGGTCGGGCCGGCGATAGTCCATCGGGCTTGGGGTCATCTCGGCCTCGCTGGGGAAGCTGTCAGGGTACAGATTGCCGACGACATCCTCACGGAGGTCGGAATCCGGCTTGTTGTCTCGCTTGGTTCCGAAGACCACGGCAGGCTCCTTTCCTCGCGTCGCGGGCGCACGACGCCGGCACACGGCGCGACGAATCGGTGCAGAGGCCGATAGCCTACCAGCCCCGGGGCAATCGAGGTAGTGGCTAGAATCTCGGCAGATGGATCTTCCCGCCCGATACCCAAACCTGCACGTCAGCCGCCATCCGCTGGTGGCGCACAAGCTGGCCCTGCTGCGAGACCGATCGACCGAGCCGAAGAAGTTCCGCGAGCTCGTCCGCGAGCTCTCCTGGCTGCTCGGCTACGAGTCGATGGCCGACCTGGCGACCCAGCCGATCACCGTGGAGACGCCGCTCGAGCCGATGGCGGCGGAGGAACTGGCGCCGAAGGTCGGCCTCATCCCGGTGCTGCGCGCCGGCCTCGGCATGGTCGACGCCATGCTCGAACTGATGCCGTCGGCAGAGGTGTGGCATATCGGTCTCTACCGCGACGAGCGGAGCCTCAAGCCGGTCGAGTACTACAACAAGCTGCCCGATGCGGCCACCGTCCAGATCTGCCTCATCCTCGATCCGATGCTGGCCACCGGCGGGTCGTCGTCGGCCACCGTGGACATCCTCAAGCACTGGGGGGCTGCGCGGATCAAGCAGGTGTCGCTGATCGCGGCGCCCGAGGGGGTGGCCACGCTGTCGGCTGCCCACCCCGACGTCGACATCCACGTGGGCGCCGTGGACCGGGCGCTCAACGAGCGCGGCTACATCGTGCCGGGGTTGGGTGACGCAGGGGACCGCCAGTTCGGGACCTTCGCCGGGCCGTCATCCGAGCCGGGGCACGGTCCGGGGGACGAGACCGCCGAGGTGGTACGCCGCCTGCAGCGCAACCTGGTGGGCGAGGAGTAGGCGCCGGGTTCGCCGATTTCCGGGCAACGAAGTGTCCCGAAGGAACCGCCGCCGGTCCGTTGATGCAATCTCGGGTGCCCTTGGCTGCCCCTTCGGGACAACCAGAGAATAGGCTGCACCGACCGGGGAGCGCAACCCCACTTATCCCCGACTTATCTGCACCGGACCACACTTATCAACACTGCGTCCACGAAGGAGCCGCGGCACGCGGGGGATCCAGCCCGTCGTGCGCCGCTTCGCTAGGCTGTGCGCCATGGAGAAGCGTCGCGTCCTGTTCGTGTGCGTCCACAACTCGGCCCGTTCGCAGATGGCGGAGGGGATGCTGCGGGCCTGGGCCGGCGACCGCTTCGAGGTTGCCAGCGCGGGGACCGAGGCGACCGGTGTGCGCCCCGAGGCGATCACCGCCATGGCCGAGCTGGGCATCGACCTGAGTGGGCACACCAGCAAGCCGGTCGCCGGGTTCGTCGGCCAGGCATGGGACTTCCTGATCCCTGTCTGCGAGGAGGCCTGCGAGGCCTGCCCGTACGTCCCGGGTGCGAAGAAGGTGCTGCGCTGGGCATTCGACGACCCCGCCGCGGCGACCGGGACCGATGCAGAGCGCCTCGCTGCCTTCCGCACCGTCCGCGACGCGCTCGGCGCCCAGATCCGCGACTTCATCGCGACCGCCTGATTCGATCCGGAGGGGTACACTCGGGGCATTCATTGCCGAGGTTTGCCATGGCCGATTCCCACGTCAAGGTAGCCGTCACCGGCGCCGCCGGGCAGATCGGGTACGCGCTCCTCTTCCGCATCGCCTCCGGCCAGATGTTCGGCCCCACGACCACCGTGGACCTGCACCTCCTCGAGCTCGAGTCAGCGCTGCCGGCACTCGAGGGAGTGGCCATGGAGCTCGACGACTGCGCATTCCCGCTCCTCCGTCGCATGGTGCGCACCTCGAATGCCGACGAGGCCTTCTCGGGCGTCAACTGGGCCCTGCTGGTCGGCGCGGTTCCGCGCAAGGCGGGGATGGAGCGCAAGGACCTGCTCACCATCAACGGCGGCATCTTCACCACCCAGGGCCGCGCCGTCGGGGCCAACGCGGCCGATGACGTGCGCGTGCTGGTGGTCGGCAACCCGTGCAACACCAACTGCCTGATCGCCGCGGCCAACGCCCAGAAGGTGCCGGCCAACCGGTGGTTCGCCATGACCATGCTCGACGAGAACCGGGGCCGATCGCAGATCGCGGCAAAGGCCGGCGCCGATGTCGCCGACGTGCGCGACCTGGCGATCTGGGGCAACCACTCCAGCACCCAGTTCCCCGACTTCTACCACGCGACCATCGCCGGGAAGCCGGCGGCCGAGGTGATCGACGACGAGGCGTGGCTGCAGGGCGAGTTCATCGCCACCGTGCAGCAGCGTGGCGCCGCGATCATCGCCGCCCGCGGGCAGTCGAGCGCGGCGAGCGCCGCGAACGCGGTCGTGGACACGGTGCGCAACATCACCCAGCCGACCGGCGAGATCTTCAGCGCGGCGATTCCCGCCCCGGTCGAGGCGGGCTATGGGGTCCCGGCCGGACTCGTCTTCGGCTATCCACTCCGTGCGACCGCCCCGGGACAGGTGGAGGTGGTGCAGGGAATCGAGCACAATGGCTGGGCACAGGCGAAGGTCAACGCCACGCTCGCCGAACTCCTCGAGGAGCGTGACGCGGTCAAGGAGCTGATCTGATGACGAACGAGACACCGACGGCCGCCGAGACCGCCACCCTCACCCACGATGGACGCAGCGTCGAGATGCCGATCGTTCGCCCGACCGATGGCGACGCCGGGATCGACATCGGTCAGTTGCGAGCCCAGACCGGCCTGGTAACGCTGGACAACGGCTTTGGCAACACCGGGTCGTGCGCCAGCGCCATCACCTACCTGGACGGGGAGTCCGGTGTATTGCGGTATCGGGGCTACCCGATCGAGCAGCTCGCGGGGCAGAGCACCTTCCTGGAGGTCGCCTACCTGCTGATCTATGGGGAGTTGCCGACCCGCTCCCAGCTGGACGGATTCGTGGACAGCATCACCCACCACACGCTGATCCACGAGGAGATGCGGCGCTTCTTCGACAGCTTCCCGGTGCAGGCGCACCCGATGGCGGTGCTGTCGGCCGGCTCGAGCGCGCTCTCGACCTTCTACCAGGACAGCCACGACCCGTTCAACCCGCAGCATGTCGAGATCAGCACCCATCGGCTGCTGGCAAAGATCCCGACCATCGCCGCCTGGGCTTTCAAGAAGAGCATCGGCCAGCCGTACGTCTATCCCCAGAACCAGCTCGACTACGCGTCCAACTTCCTGAACATGATGCACAGCGTGCCGGCCGAGCCATACGAGGTGAACCCGGTCGTCGCCGAGGCGCTCGACCTGCTGCTGATCCTGCACGCGGACCACGAGCAGAACTGCTCCACCTCCACGGTGCGGATGGTCGGCTCGAGCCATGCGAACCTGTTCGCCAGCGTCAGCGCCGGCATGGCCGCCCTGTGGGGCCCGCTGCATGGCGGCGCCAACCAGGCGGTGATCGAGATGCTCGAGCAGATCGCGGCCGATGGCGGCGACGTGACGAAGTACGTTGCGCGCGCCAAGGACAAGGACGATAACTTCCGGCTGATGGGCTTTGGGCACCGGGTCTACCGCAACTTCGACCCGCGGGCCAAGATCATCAAGGCCGCCGCCGATCGCGTCCTCCATGCCATGGGCAGCGACGACGCGCTCTTCGAGATCGCCGAGAAGCTCGAGGATGTGGCGCTGCACGACGAGTACTTCGTCGAGCGCAAGCTCTACCCCAACGTGGACTTCTACTCCGGGCTGATCTACCGGGCGATCGGCTTCCCGAACACCATGTTCACCGCCATGTTCGCCATCGGCCGTCTCCCGGGCTGGATCGCCCACTGGAAGGAGATGATCGAGGATCCGGCCACCAAGATCGGCCGACCGCGGCAGGTCTACGTCGGAGCGCCGGCGCGCGACTACACCGCGATCGACGCGCGCGGCGCGTGACATCGGCGACGAGTCGCATTGGTGACGGACACGCCGCGCGATTCTCGGGCATAAGCGCGCCGACATGCGGCTGACCGTCCTGGGCCGCAGCCCGGCTCGCCCGAACCCAGGCGAAGCCTGCTCCGGCTACGTGGTCGAGGGCGGCAATTCACGGATCCTGGTGGACATCGGGCCGGGGGTGGTGGCGCAGCTGCTGCGACGCAACACGCCCGACGAGCTGGACGCCGTGGTGATCAGCCACATGCACACCGACCACTGCCTCGACCTCATCACGCTGCGCTACAGCTACCCGTGGATCGACGTGGCCAAGCACCGCCTGACCGTGATCGTGCCGCCGGGGAGCATG
>JAOUHE010000117.1 GCA_029865285.1 Chloroflexota bacterium | reverse complement strand
GGCCGCCGCGAGTTGCGCGCAGCGGGCCGGCCGCGTGAAGTTTCATTGATCTTCCGGCGTGCGCGGCAGCCGCACGGTGAAGGCGGCGCCCTGGCTTGGCGCACTCGCGACCTCGATCGTGCCGCCGTGCATCTCGACGATCGAGCGGACGATCGCCAGCCCCAGGCCGCTCCCGGAGGCGCGCGCCTCACCCACGTTCGTGCCGCGGAAGAAGCGCTCGAAGACGCGGGGGAGCTCGGCCTCGGTGATTCCCGGGCCGGTGTCTCGCACCAGCACGATGGCGCCCTCGGGGGCATCGGTCAGGCTGGCGAGCACCTCGCCGCCACGAGGAGTGAATTTCAGCCCGTTGCCGACCAGGTTGGTCAGCAGCTGCACGATCCGCTCGCGATCGAATCGGAGGATCACCGGGGAGGTGGGCACCTCGGTCACCAGCGAGACGCCGCGCTGCTCGGCGAGCTCGGCGTGCGCCTCGACCACCGAGCGGATCGGATCGCGCAGATCGCCGGACCGCATGTCCAGCGGGAAGATGCCGGCGTCGATGCGCGACAGGTCGAGCAGGTTGGTGCTCATCCAGTCGAGCCGGGTGATCTGCTCCTCGGAGCGCGCCAGGAACTCACGGCGGGTCGGCTCATCCACGTCGCCGTCGCGCTGCAGCTCCGTGAACGCGCGCAGGGCGGCGATCGGCGTGCGGAGCTCGTGCGACACGTCCGCCACGAATTCGCGGAGCCGATCCCGATCAGCCTCGAGCAGGCGCAGCGACTCCGACAGACGGTCGGCCATCACGTTGAACTGCTGCGCCAGGTCATCGACCTCGACGATGGTGGAGCGCGGCGCCCGCTCGTCGAGCTGCCCCTGGGCCAGGCGGCCGCTCGCCCGCCGCAGCCGGGCCAGCGGGATGGTGAATCGCCGCGCGACGAGAACCCCGACCGCCACCGAGGCGATCAGCGCCAGCAGGCCGGTCAGGTACAGGGTGCCGCGCACGCGGTCGAGGGTGCGGGCGCGCGACGTATAGAGGTCCGAGACGGTGATCGTCAGCGTCACCGGCGGGGACAGGTCCGGCATGCTGATCGGGTCGGAGAGCACGCTCTGCGGCGGGACATCCGGGTCGGGCTGGAGGCCCTCGGCGAGCAGCGCTGCTCGTGTGTCCGCGTCGGGCTCGGCGCGCGCGGCGAGTGTGCCGTCCTCGTTGTAGAACGAGACGGTCCCCTGCGCCAGGGCCTTCGCCGCCGTCTCGGCCACCGGACGCAGCAGTTGGGCCTCGCGAAGCTCGCGGACGGTGAGCAGCTGCGGTTGCGAGGTTCTGACCCTCTCAACCTGCTCCTTGAGGAGGAGGTGCGTCCCGAGCGCCGCCGTGCGGGCGCGACTGGCCGCCTGCTCGACGAAGTAGCCGGGGAGCACCTGGTTCAGCGACAGCCCCGATATCAGCAGCGCCACGAGCGCCACGCTGGCGAGGGCCAGGACCAGGCGCGCATTGAGCTGCTGGAACCAGGCGAGGCGCCGTCGCACGCGCCCGGGCGTTGGGTCCGAGCCAGCGTCAGTCTTCGCTGAACGCATAGCCCACGCCTCTCACCGTCTTGACGTAGCGGGGCTGGGCGGGATCGGGCTCGATCTTCTCGCGGATGTGGCTGACATGGACGTTGATCGTGCGCTCGTCGGCCTCGAGCGCCTCGTAGTCACGCACCAGTTCGAGGAGCTGGGTCCGGGTGTAGACGCGCCCCGGCTTGGCGGCCATGTGGCGCAGCAGGTCGAACTCGGTCGTGGTCAGGCTGATCCGCTCCCCGTCGCGGGTGACGCGGCGCCGCTCCAGGTCGATCACCAGGTCGCCCCGGCGCAGCGTCCTGCCGGTCTGGGTGTCGGCCAACTCGCCGTACGCTCGCCGCAGGAGCGCCTTGATCCGGCTCACGAGCTCGCGGACGCTGAACGGCTTGACCAGGTAGTCGTCGGCGCCGATCTCCAGGCCTACCACCTTGTCGACCTCGTCGGCGCGCGCGGTCAGGAAGAGGATCGGAGCGCGGGTCTCGCGCCGGAGCCGACGGCAGACCTCGAACCCGTCGATCCCCGGCAGGCGCACGTCGAGCAGCACCAGGTCCGGCGCGATGTCGGCGAATCGAACGACAGCCTCTTCGCCGGTTCCGACGATGACGGTCGCGTACCCCTCGCGCTCAAGGGCGACCTGGACACCGCGGGCGACCGCAGGCTCATCCTCGACGATCATGATCGTGCCAGCCATTGACCACCGATTCTAGCCCGACTTGGGATCGCCTCCTTGCCGCCCTCTCGGTCCGTTGGTACCATGCGCTCCCGCGCCTGAAGCGTTTCACCTTCCTCCGGCATGCCCGGGCGCCAATAATCGAGGATCAAATCAGACCGATGGACCTGGAGATCACCGTCAGCTCGCGCAGCGTGCTCGGCAAGCAGACCAGCCGCCTGCGCGGCACCGGGATGGTCCCCGGCGTCCTCTTCGGCAAGAGTCACGGCTCGGTGCCGGTACAGCTCGAAGCCAAGGCGCTCGAGGTGCTCTACCGTGCCGCCGGCCGAACCAACATCGTCAAGGTCTCCGTCGATGGCGGCTCCCCGACGAGCGCCATCATCAAGTCGATCCAGCGCAATCCGCTGACCGGCAGGGCGCTGCACGTGGATTTGCATGCGGTCGACCTGCGCCAGGAGATGCAGGCTGACGTTCCGCTCGTCTTCACCGGCAACGCGCCTGTCGTCGAGCTCGAGGCGGCGATCCTCTTCACCGCGATCGATCACGTCAAGATCAGGGCGCTCCCCGCCGACCTGCCGGACGAGATCGCCGTCGATCTGTCGCCGCTCACCGACCTGGACGCCACCATCCACGTCCGCGATCTGCCGGTCCCCGCCGGCGTGACGATCCTCAACGACCCGGGTGACCTGGTCGCCAAGGTGAGCCCGCCGCGCGTCGAGGAGGAGCCGATCGTCGTCGCCGCTGTCGAGGGCGAGGAGACAGCCGCAGGTGAGGGCGAAGAGGGCGAAGCGACCAAGGGAGAGCCGGCCGGAGCCACAGACTCGGGCGAGGAGAGCGGCTCCTAAGACGCTCGCCCGCGGCCCCGCGAATTTGGGGCTTCCCAGCGGCCGTCCTGCCTGCGTATAGTCGCGGGGGCCGACCCGCGTCTTTGCCCGCGCAGTCGCTCCCTTGCGGGCTGCCTCACCCGCGGCAGCGCCATCCTGCATGTGGAAGGAGGGTTTGCCTACTCGCCCCGCCGCATCGCCCACGCGTGACCTGACCCTTGCCGTGCGCGCGGCACCGCCGCAGCGCCGTCTCCAACGCAGGAGGAGAGGTTTCACATGACGCAGCGATCCCGCGAGGACGTCATCAAGCAGGACGTCCGCGACCTTCACCGTCTGGGCTACGCGCAGGAACTGTTCCGCAGCATGGGCGGATTCAGCAACTTCGCCATCAGCTTCAGCATCATCTCGATCCTGACCGGCGCGGTCATCCTCTATGACTACGGCCTCGCCTGGGCGGGCCCCGCCGCAAGCACGCTCGGCTGGCCACTCGTCACCATCTTTGTGCTCGCCATCGCCGCCTCCATGGCAGAGATCGCATCTGCCTATCCGACCGCGGGCGGGCTGTACTACTGGGCAAGCCGCATGCGGAACAAGAACTGGGGATGGTGGACCGCTTGGTTGAACCTGATCGGCCAGTTCGCCATCGTGGCCGGCATCAACTTTGCGGCGGCAGCGTTCCTGAACGCCACGATCATCACGCCGCTCCTGTCGGCGTTGAACGTGGCCTACGACAACACCTCGGTGATCTTCGCGGCCGGCGATACGCCGATCCTGACCGGGCAACTCCTGACGATGGGCATCCTGATGGCTGTCCAGTTGTGGATGAACATGGCAGGCATCAACCTCGTCGCCGTGCTCAACCAGGTGAGCGTTTGGTGGCATATCGCCATCGTCGCAGCCGTCGTGCTGCTGGTCTTCCTGACCGGACAGCCGAACCAGTCCGGCCTGGGTGTCTTCGAGGTGAAACCGCTCGACACGGTGGGAACGTGGGACAACACGTTCCTCGGCATCAGCCTGAACTACGGGCCGGCGTTCACCTATCCGGTCTTCCTGGCCTTCTTCTTCTCGCTGTTGCAGGCGAACTGGACCTATACCGGGTACGACGCGTCGGCGCACGTTGCCGAAGAGACGGTCAGTGCCCGGCTGTCGAGCGCGTGGGGGATCTTCCTGTCGGTCGCCGTCTCGGCGGTCGTCGGCTACATCTTCCTGTTCGCGCTGACCACCCACCTGCCGAACCTTACGACGCTCTTCCCGGCGAGCCTCGATGACCCGGCGACCTACAGCCAGTACTACTTCGGCGGCGGGGTGGCCGTCATCGAGATTCTCAAGTACAACCTCGGCCAGATGGGCGAGATCCTGTCCGCCGGCATCGCCATCGCGATGGCCTTCTGCGGCCTCTCGTCAGTGGCCTCCGCCGGTCGCATGCTGTACGCGTTCAGCCGGGATGACGGACTCCCGGGTTCGGGCTGGCTGAAGAAGGTGTCGCACCGCTATCGCACGCCGGTCAACTCGCTGGTGGCGATCGTCGTGGTGTCGTGGCTCTTCACCGTGGCAGCCGGCTACGTTGGCGGCGGGACGGCCATCGTGATCGTCACGGCCATCAGCACCATCTTCCTGTACGCGGCGTACGGGATCACCATCTACCTCGGTGCGCGAACCGAGGAGTGGCGAACGGAGCGGGTCTGGAGCCTCGGCCGCTGGTCGCGGCCGGTTGCGATGGTCGCGCTCTTCTGGACCGTCGTGTTGATGATCCTCTTCTCGTTCCCGACCAGCGGCAACATCTCGTGGCCGTTCATGATCCTCGTCGTCCTGTTCTTGTCGGTCTACTTCTACGCGTACGCCCGAAAGGCGTTCAAGGGACCGCATGCGATGGGTCGCGAGGACGAGCTGACCGAGATCGAGCGCGAGTTCGAATCGGAGGCTGCCAGGTTCGGCGGCTAGTTCGGTTGCTGACGCCTGTTGTGGGCCGGTCGGGCAATCCGGCCGGCCCACCGTTCATGCACACGAAAGACGAAGGGGACCGATGAACAAGGGCCACCAGGACGATCATCCGAAGCTCGCCGAGTTGAAGCAGATGGTGCGCGACGGGCGAATCGACACGCTCGTGGTGGCATTCACCGACATGCAGGGGAGGCTAATGGGCAAGCGCGTCCAGGGTCAGGCCTTCCTGAACGGCGCGATCGACCACGGCGCCCACTTCTGCACCTACCTGTTGGGCACCGACATGGAGATGAACACGCCCGACGGATTCGCCCTGATGAACTGGGAGACCGGCTACGGCGACTGGATCGCCGCCCCGCTGTGGGACACCATGCGCGTGGTTCCGTGGCTGGAGAGGACG
>JAOUHE010000116.1 GCA_029865285.1 Chloroflexota bacterium | reverse complement strand
GGCCCCGGCGAGATCGAGCATATGAACGCCGATGGTCCCCAGCGTGAGCGACGGAACGGCAACCTCGGCCTCCTGCAGTGGGTCCCACTGCAGCCCCAGTCGCACCGCCTGGTCGACCACGTTCTGGGTGCCGATCAGTTGCTGCGCCTTCGCCGCGGGGATGTTGAGCGAGTATTTCAGCGCATCACGCACGCGGATCGGTCCACGTTCGCCCCCATCGGCGTTGGGGACCGAGTAGCCATCCACGATCTCGCCCTTGACGTCCATGAACATCGTCGCCGGGGTGATCACCCCGCGCTCGAATCCGGTGGCGTACGTGATCGGCTTGAAGGCCGATCCCGATTGCCGGAAGGCCTGGCCCACCACGTCGAACTGCGGCTGGTGCTCATCGGTCGCCTCGCCGTAGAAGTTCGCCGACCCGACGTAGGCGAGCACCTCCCCGGTGCGGTAGTTGATGGTGACCAGGGCGTCGTTGTTGATGTTGCGCCCCTGGAGCCGCCGGAGCCACTCCATGGCATCTTCGCCGTACTTCGCGAGGAGCTCGTCATCGGTGAGCCGGTCCAGGTCGTACGCCACGCTCGCCCACTTCTCGGCTGAGACCTGGTAGCCCTCGTAGTCGAGCGTGGTGCGGATCACCAGGCCGCCTCGGTCCAGCAGATCCTCGCTGCCGAGCAGGTCGGCGGCGGCCCGTCGGACGGCGTACACGAAATGGGGGGCCCGGTAGTCCAGGGTTCGTGGCAACGCTAGCTCGATCCGCTCCGCGGCAGCGGCGTCACGTTCGGCCCGAGTGATGGCCCCGGTGGCCACCATGCCGTCGAGCACAAAACCCTGCACCGTCAGGGCGCGCGCGCTTCCAGTAACAACCAGGACCGGTTCGCCGGTCGCATTGCGCCCTCGGAAGGCCGACTGGGTGGGGTCAAGCGCCGACGGTGCGCGCACGAGCCCGGCAAGCAGCGCGGCCTCGCCGATCGACAACCGGTCGGCCGCGGCACTCGATGTGATGTCCTTCCCGAAGTATCGGTTGGCGGCGGCCCAGATCCCGTAGGAGTTGTTGCCGTAGTAGACCTGGTTGAGATACATCTCCAGCAGCTTCTGCTTGCCCTCCAGCCCCGGGAACCGATCACCGACCCGCAGGGCGAGCAGCGCCTCTTTGATCTTCCGCTCCCAGACGCGGCCGGAATCGGTCAGGAGCGATGCGTCGAAGAGGCGAATACGGACAAGCTGCTGGCAGATCGTCGAAGCGCCCGACACCGTCTCCTCCGCGGAGAAGTTCTGGAGCGCGGCGCGCAGGATGCCGCGGAAATCGATGCATGGATTGGTCCAGAAGGTGCGGTCCTCCGCGGCGACCTGGGCGTCGATCATCACCTGGGGAATCTCGGCGAACGGGATCACCCGCCGCTGCTCGGCGGCAAAACTGGCAAGCTCGACGCCATCCGCGGATAGGACGCGGGAGCCCTCGCTCAACTCGAAGTTCTCGAGATCGCCCGGGTCGGGCAGACCGGAGGTGTATGACGCGAAGACGCCCATCAGGCCGATGAACAGGCCGACGGCGAGCACGGCGAACCCACCGAGCACGATCGCCGGCAGGGCGGCGACGCTCGCGCGTGGGCGTGCATTCGAGTGACGCGCAGGGCGAGCGCCCGCATAGCGAGCGGCGCGGCGCGCCGTATTGCGTCGAGTCATCGGGGACCGACTGTAGCACGCTCAGCCGCGGTCCTATACTCACGCCTCATGACCGCTGACCTCCTCGACGATCTCGACTGGCGAGGTCTGATCGCCCACAGCACTGACCCTGATAGCCTTCGCGCCGTCCTCGCCGGCGATCCGATCAGCTTCTACTGCGGCTTCGACCCGACCGCGGAGAGCCTGCACTTCGGCAACCTGGTACAGCTGGTCACCATGCGTCGGCTGCAGCTCGCCGGGCATCACCCGATCGCGGTCGTCGGCGGCGCCACCGGCCTCATCGGGGACCCGAGCGGGAAGAGTGCCGAGCGCAACCTGAACGAGGCCGAGGTGGTCGGGGCCTGGGTCGAGCGGATCCGCGGCCAGGTCGAGCGCTACCTGGCCTTCGACGGCACCAACGCTGCGCGGATCGTCAACAACCTCGAGTGGACCGCACCGCTGTCTGCGCTCGACTTCCTGCGGGAGATCGGCAAGCACTTCAGCGTCAATCGCATGCTCGACAAGGAGTCGGTCAGCGCCCGCCTGGGCGGCAGCGGGATCAGTTTCACCGAGTTCAGCTACCAGGTGCTCCAGGCGCTCGATTACCTCGAGCTCCACCGTCGCCATGGCTGCGTCCTGCAGACCGGGGGCAGCGATCAGTGGGGCAATCTGACCGCGGGGGTCGATCTGATACGGCGCGTTACCGGAGACACGGTGCATGCCCTGGCGACGCCGCTGATCACCAAGGCAGACGGTACCAAGCACGGGAAGACGGCGGGTGGGACGCTGTGGCTGGACCCGCAGCTCACCAGCCCGTACGCGTTCTACCAGTACTTCGTGAACGCTGACGACGCCGACGTTGCGGCGCTCCTCAAGGTCTTCAGTTTCCGCTCGCGCGCCGAGATCGAGGCCCTGGTCGCGGCCACCGTCGCTCGCCCCGAAGCACGTGAGGCTCAGCAGGCGTTGGCCGCCGAACTCACGACGCTGGTGCACGGACAGTACGAGACCGATCGGGTCCTGCTGGCCAGCCGGGCGCTGTTCGGCCAGGGAGAGCTTCGGGACCTCGACGCGCCCACCCTGCAGGCGGCGCTCGCGGAGCTGCCGGGCACGGAGGTCAGCGGCGCTCTCCCCTCGGTCGTTGACCTGATGGTTGCCACCGGACTTTCCGAGAGCCGGTCGGCCGCTCGTCGAGCGGTTACCGATGGCGGTGCCTACGTGAACAACCAGCGGGTCACCGATGCTGCCCAACTGCCCCTCGAGGCCGACCTGCTCCACGGCCGCTGGCTGGTGCTGCGCCGCGGACGTCGGACATTGGCCCGGGTCGAACGCCTCCGCTGAACCGTCACCTGGCGGGAGTCAGTGCTTCTCGCCGGCGGCGACCGTAGCCTCGTGCTCAGCGATCACCTTCTCCGCCACGTTGTGCGGCACCTCGGCGTAGTGATCCAGCTTCCATGTGAAGCGGCCGCGGCCCTGGGTGATGCTCCGCAGCTCGGTTGCGTAGTGGAACATCTCCGCCTGCGGTACCTGCGCTCGCAGATGCTGCATCCCGTCGGCGGAGTCCATCCCCAGCACATGCCCGCGCTTGGCGGTGATCTGCCCCATCACATCGCCCATGTACTCGTCAGGGACAATCACTTCCACCTCCAGGATTGGCTCCAGAAGTGACGGATCGGCCTCGGGGAAGGCCCGCTTCAGGGCCTGGCTGGCTGCGACCTTGAACGCCATCTCCGAGCTGTCCACGGTGTGATAGCTGCCGTCCACCAGGGTGGCGCGCATGTCGACCACGGGGTAGCCGGCCAGCACCCCCTCGATCATCGCCTCGCGGAGTCCCTTCTCGACGGCGGGGATGTACTGCTTGGGGACCACACCGCCGACGATCTTGTCGCCGAACTCGAACCCCGAGCCACTCGGCAGCGGCTCGAAGTTGATGACCACGTGCCCGAACTGTCCGTGGCCGCCCGTCTGCCGCTTGAAGCGGTTGTCGATCTTCGCCGCCTTGCGGATCGTCTCGCGATAGGGGACCCGCGGACTGCCGACGATGACCGATGCACCGAACTTGCGCTTGAGACGCTCGACGATGACGTCGACGTGCGAATCGCCCATGGCGGTCAGGATCGTCTCGCCGGTGCCGTCTTCGCGGTGGACCCGCACCGTCGGCTCCTCCTCCAGCATGCGCTGGAGCGCCTGGCCGAGCTTGTCGAGGTCGGCCTTGCTCTGCGGCTCGATGCTCACCTGCAGGCTGGGTGCCGGGAAGTTCAGGCCGGGAAGTTCGACGGACTGCGCCCGATCCGCGACAAGCGTGTCGCCGGTGTGGGTGCTGGACATCTTGGCGATCGCCACGATGTCTCCAGGTCCTGCCTGTGGCATCACGACCTGCTCCTTGCCGAGCATGCCCAGCACGTTCCCGATGCGTTCGTCTTCCCGCCGAGACGCGTTCCACAGATGCGCCTGTGAATGGAGGGTGCCGGCGATCACGCGCAGGTAGGTGAGTCGCCCGACGAAGGGGTCCGCGGTCGTCTTGAAGACCTGGGCAACCAACGCGGCTCCGGGGTCCGGCTCGATTCGCTTGCCACCGGTCTCGACGCGTCCGCCGACCTCGGCGACCGACGGAACGTGCTTGGCGATCATCGTGAGGAGTTCGCGAACGCCGACATTGCGCAGTGCGCTGCCCACGAAAACCGGGACGACGCTGCCTTCGCGCGTGCCCTTGTGCACGGCGGCCTCGATCTCCGCGTCGCTGAGCGTCTCGCCGTCGAGGTACCGCGTCATCAGTTCGTCGCTCGCCTCGGCGGCGGCCTCGACCAGGGCTTCCCGCCGCGCCTCCTCCTCGGCACGCATCTCGTCGGGGATCGGCACCTCCTTCGGCTTGCCGCCCTCGTAGACGTTGGCGTGCTGCTCGATCACGTCGATGTAGCCCCGGAACGAGTCGGCCGATCCGATTGGCAGGTAGACCGGGGCGATCTTGGGGCCAAAGCGTGCTTTCAGGGCGTCGAGCGTGGCGCGATAGTTGGCGTTCTCGCGGTCCATCTTGTTGATGAACACGAACCGCGGGAGACGACGCTCATCGGCCAGCCTCCAAACCTCCTCTGTGCCGACCTCTACCCCGGCCGAGGCGTCGACCACCACGATCACGGCGTCGACCGCCGCCAGCGCCTCGACCACGTCGGCCTGGAAGTCTGCGTAGCCGGGAGTGTCCACGATCGTGATCCGCGCGCCATCGGCTTCCACCGTCCCGATTGCGAGGTTGATGGTCTGCCCGCGTTTCTGCTCGTCGGGATCCCAGTCAAGCGTCGTCGTTCCGGCGTCCACGCTGCCGAGTCGCCCGATCACGCCCGCGTCAAACAGCATCGCCTCGGCCAGACTCGTCTTGCCCGCGCCGCCATGCGAGATGAGTGCCACGTTGCGGATCCGGTCGGGGCTGGTCGGCTTCATCTGAACTCCTCGTTCGCGGGTGATGGCGTCGCCCGGGGCTCGTTGCGCCTCGGGCGGTGGTGAGCGAGAGATGTCGCCCAATTATAGGGAGCAGCTCGGCCTCGCCCGCACCCCCGCGTGAAGGGACGATCTCGCGCCGTTGCTACAATCGGGGCGAGGGATGTGAGCAGCGGCCCCGCCGACGGCGCCATCGGTCTCATGCGCACGGTGGGTACAACGAAGGAGAACCGATGTCCGGGCACAGCAAGTGGTCGCAGATCAAGCGACAGAAAGGGGTCAACGACGCCAAGCGCGGCGCCCTTTT
>JAOUHE010000115.1 GCA_029865285.1 Chloroflexota bacterium | reverse complement strand
GGGATGCCGAAGACCGGGTCCGGAGCCCCGAGCGCACGGTGGAGGCCCTCGACGATGGACTTGAGGTCGGCCACGTCAGATTCGGCTGCATCGCCTCCCGGGCTCCGCGGCCAGCGCGGCCCGATCATCGCGATGCCGACACCCCAGGTCTCGTGGCGCCCGGTACCTGCGGTCTCCGCGTCGCGCTCCGCGGCGGGTCCCATCGAGTAGGTCTTGCCGACCTCGAAGAGCCACGCGTCACCGCGTCGCTGCCGGACGTTCTCGGAGAGAGCGGCCAGGAGCGACGGTACGAGGCTCGGTCGCATGATGCTGTGCTGCTCGGCGAGTGGATTCGCCACCCGAACCAGCCACCCATCGTCCGCGTCCATCCCGCTGCGCGCCAGGTCGGTGCGACCGATCAGCGCGTGAGTCACCACCTCGTCCAGGCCCAGCCCAGCAAGAATTCGGCGCGTTCGGTGCCGCGGCTCGCTCGGGTCGCCGCGGAAGGGCGGCAGGACGGCGACGGGGAGTCTGCCCTCGATCCGGGCGTAGCCGTAACTGCGCGCGATCTCCTCGGCCACGTCCTCCGGGGCGGTGACGTCCAGGCGGTGCGACGGGACCGACACCCTCACCTCGTCGGATCCGTCGGTCTCCGTCGTGAACTCGAGCGGAGCAAGCAGCTCCCCGACCTGGCTGGCACTGAGCGGAATCCCCAAAAGGCGCTCGGTGCGGGCGACCGACACGGGGACCACCCGTGGCGCACGGATAGCTGGATCGTTGTCGGCGATCCCGGCGGCGACCCGCGCCCCGGTGAGCTCCGCGATGAGCCCGGCCGCACGATCGAGGGCAAGGCGCGGAAGATCGTGCCCGATCCCCTTCTCGTGTCGCATGCTCGCCTCGGAACGCAGACCGAGGCGCCGGGCGGCGTTGCGGATGGTCGGCCCGTGGAAGATCGCCGATTCGAGGATCACCCGATCGGTCGCGCTGCCGACCTCGGTGGAGGCGCCGCCCATGATCCCGGCGAGACCGATCGGTCGCTCCGCATCGGCGATCACCAGCATCCGCCCGTCCAGGGTCCGGGTCTGATGATCGATCGTCTCCAGGACCTCCCCGTCCCTGGCGCGCCTCACCACGATGCGACCTTGGGGGATGGCGGCGCCGTCGTACGCATGCATCGGCTGGCCGAGCTCGTGCATCACGTAGTTGGTGACGTCGACCACGGCCGAGATGGGCCGGATCCCCGCAGCCAGCAGACGCTGCTGCATCCAGCCGGGTGACGGCCCGTCGCTGATCCCCTCGAAGACGCGAGCGGTGAAGCGCGGGCAGCCGTCCGCATCTTCGATGACAACCGTCAACAACTGCTCGACCGTCGTCGAGGCGTCTTCAGTGAGATTGATCTCCGGCAATCGGAGCGGGGATCCGGTGATCGCTGCGATCTCGCGGGCCAGCCCGACCATCGACAGGGCGTCCCCGCGGTTCGGCTTGACGTCAACGTCGAGTACCACGTCGCCCAGGGTCTCTCGCAGGTCGGCGCCGAGCAGCATGTCCTCGCCCGCGCCGAGGATGTGGATCCCCTCCGCGTCGTCGCCGAGACCCAGTTCCGCCGCGCTGCACAGCATCCCCTGCGACTCGACCCCGCGGATCTTGCTGCGCTCGATGCGTCGCTCACCCGGAAGGACCGCCCCGATGCGCGCGACCGGCACGAGCTGCCCCGGTGCGACGTTGTCAGCCCCACACACCACCTGTAGCGGGCCTGTCGGGTCGCCGACGTCGACGGTTGTCAGCCACAGCTTGTCGGCGTTGGGATGCCGCTCGACGGTGATCAACCGGCCGACGACCACATCGGTCCAGTCGGCCCCGGTCACTTCGATGGCGCTCACCTCCATACCGCGAAGGGTCAACTGTTCGGCGAGCGCCTCCGGCGAGAGGTCGAAGCTGACGTAGTCGCGCAGCCAGCCGAGCGGAACGCGCATCTGCCTATCTCCCCGCGGAGAACTGCGAGAGGAAGCGCAGGTCGGCGCTCATCAGCAGCCGAAGGTCCGGGATGCCATGCCGCAGGAGCGTGATCCGGTCGAGGCCCATCCCAAAGGCGTAGCCCTGGTACTCGTCGGGGTCGATGCCACCCGCGACCAGCACCGCCGGATGCACCATGCCGGCGCCCAGGATCGTCATCCACCCCGTGCGGCCGCAGGCCGGGCATCCGCCTCCGCCGCAGACGAGGCAGGCCACATCAAAGGCGACGCTCGGCTCGGTGAATGGGTAGTAGCCGGGCCGGAAGCGAGTTCGCGTCCCCTCGCCGTAGAGCGCGCGAGCGAACTCCTCGAGCATGCCTTTGAGATCGGCCATGCTGGAGTCGTGATCTACGACCAACCCCTCAACCTGGAAGAACTCGAAGTTGTGGCCGGCATCAACCGCCTCGTACCGATAGCAGCGCCCGGGTGTCACGACGCGGATCGGTGGCTGCAGGGCCTGCATGGCGCGAATCTGCACGGGGCTGGTGTGGGTGCGCAGGATCGTCCCATCCTCGGCCGGCCGCGGCGGATCGCTCCCCGGCTCGGCCACGTAGAGCGTGTCCCACAGGTCGCGCGAAGGGTGGTCGGGCGGGATGTTGAGCGCCTCGAAATTCATCGCATCGGTCTCGATCTCCGGCCCTTCGAAGACCTCGAAGCCGAACGCATGGAAGATCTCCCGCAGGTCGCGCTCGACGGTCATGAGCGGGTGGAGGTGCCCGATTCGACTCGGCCGGCCGGGGGCGCTCATGTCGAGCCGTTCGGCGGCGAGTCGCGCTTCGAGAGCTGTCCCCTGGAGCGCCGCGAGGCGAGCGAGGATGCTGCCCTCGACCTCGGACCGGACCTCGTTGGCGAGCTGGCCGAGCGCGGGGCGGTCAGCGGCCGGCACGGTGCCGAGGTCGCGCAGCAGAACCGTCAGGACGCCGGAGCGTCCGAGCAGCGCGGTGCGCAGCTGGTCCACGGCCACGGCATCGGGCGCCGCCGCCAGCTGCTCGGCTGCCGTGACGCGAAGTTCCTGCAATCGATCGCGCATCTCGTCCATCTCGCTCATCGGTCCAGTGCAGATGATCGGGGAAAACAAACGACCCCGCTCCCGTTTTGCGGAGCAGGGTCGAGGGAGCCGGCATCGGCGACGCCGGCTAGGCGGTAAACGAACCCTTCGACATCTCGACGACCTTGGCGAAGGCGCCACCGTCGCGGATGGCCAGGTCGGCGAGCATGCGGCGATCCAGCTCGATGCCGGCAGCCTTCAGCCCAGCGATGAAGCGCCCGTACGGCATGCCGTGGCTGCGCGCGGCGGCGTTGATGCGCTCGATCCAGAGGCGGCGCATGTCCCGCTTCCGGTCGCGGCGGTCACGGTACGCGTAGACGAGGGCGTGGAAGAGGGCCTCGCGCGCCGGACGGATCAGCTTCGAGCGGGTTCCGCGACGGCCCTCCGCCTGCGCCAGGAGGCGCTTGTGGCGTCGGTGTGCGGGTACGCCGCGCTTGACTCTTGGCATCGGTCGCCTCTACTCGTAGGGAAGCAGCCGCGCGAGCTGCTTTGCGTGCACGTTGGGGACGAGCGCCTTGCCGGCGTAGCGGCGGGTACGGCTGCTCGACTTGATCTCCAGGTGGTGGCCACTTCCCGCCTTCGGTCGGACCCATTTGCCCGATCCGGTCTTCTTAAAGCGCTTGGCCGTTCCCTTGTGCGTCTTCATCTTTGGCATCTGGGGTCTGCTCCGTTGGTTCCGGCTCGACCGCTGCGATAACGGTCTTGCCTTTGGCGGCGAGCACGTCGCCGATCGTCTCGCCGTCCGGTGCCTCAGGAGCGGAGGCTCCGTCAGTCTGGTCGGCCGTTTCGGTCTTCTTCTCGACCCGCTTCTCGTGCGGGGCCATCACGATGTACATGTTGCGGCCCTCGAGGAGCGGTGGCCGCTCGACGACGCCATGCTCGGTGAGCATCTCCGCCGCTCGGTCGAGAAGATCACGCCCCAGGTTGGCGTGGCTCATCTCGCGTCCCCGGAACTGGACCGTGACCTTTACCCGGTCGCCGTCCTCCAGGAACTCTCCCGCTCGCCGTGTCTTTGTCCGCAGATCGTTGACGTCGATCTTGACCCGCAGGCGGATCTCCTTGAACGTCGTCGACTTCTGCCGGCGCTTTGCCTCGCGCTCCTTCTTCTGGAGCTCGTACTTGTACTGCCCGTAGTTGAGGATCTTGCACACCGGGGGGACCGCCGTGGGTGCGATCTCGACGAGATCGAGCCCCTTGTCCTGGGCCAGGGCAAGCGCCTGAGAGGTCTCCAGAACGCCGAGCTGCTGTCCCTCATCGTCGATGACCCGCACCTCGCGGATTCGGATCATCTCGTTGATTCGGAGGTCCTTCGCTATGGGTGCTGCCGCTCCTTCAACAAACGAGCCACCGTCCGCTGCGGACGCGTGGCCTCAAGAATGATGCGCAAACGCCCGTGGACTATACACCGCGCTCGAACGGACGGTCAACGCGCTGACGGGCCAAGAACTCGCCGCGACGTCAAGTCGGGTAGTCGTAGAAGATCGCCACCTGGCGTCCGTCCGGATCCGCCACGCGGAAGGAGCGACTCCCCTCCCATCGGTCGCCCGTTGGCGGTCCGACGAGCGCAAAGCCTCGCAGGGCCAGATCCTGGGCCCAGGCGTCGACCTCGGCCGCGGTGTCCACCCGGAATCCGATCTGCATCCCGTCACGCGCGGCTCGTTCGGCGCGCCGGAAGCTCAACTCGAAGCCGCCGAGCTCCAGGTCCACTCCTGAGTCGTCGCCGGCGCGGCGTCGGAAGCCGAATGCGGATTCGTAGAACTCGGCCGCACGGGTCGGGTCGGTGGAGGCGAGGGCCAGCTGGCCGACGCCACGCATGCGTCGCGCCACTAGGCGCATCCTCGCCCTATTGCCATCTCACGGAGCATATCCCACCCGGCGCTCTGACTCCCGAGCACGGGTACGAGGGCGGATGTCAGTCGGGAAGGAACACAAGCGGCGCCATTCCCAAACAGGGAGCGGACAGCAGGGGCAACGTGAGCAGCGTCTCCAGGCGTCCCTGCATGCCATCAGGCCCTCACCCATCGCGCCGATTCGACAGGTGCGGCCCGACGAGCAGTCCCCGTGAGCGCGGAAGATTGGGACTATCCACGGATGCGCGGTGTCGCTAGCATGCCGCCTCATAGTCGAATCCGCCCAGTGATTCAAGGGAGGAGGCTGCCCGGTTGTCCGCCAGTCGTCGTGTGGCCCTTCCCGCGGGGATCGCCCTGCTGCTCGCGGCATGCTCAGCGCAATCGGCGACACCGTCATCCAGCGCCACGCTGGCTCCGTCACCGACCGCGTCGCAACCCACCGCAACGTCGTCGGTTGTACCGCTGACGCTGGTCGGCCTGGGCGACTCCATCCCCGGTGCAGCCGGGTGCGAGGGTTGCAGTTATGTCATCAAGTACGGTGACTTGGCTGCCCGAGCACT
>JAOUHE010000009.1 GCA_029865285.1 Chloroflexota bacterium | reverse complement strand
GCACCAGGCCAAGAAGCTCAACGAGGCCGAGCTGCGCATTTTCCGCGACCGATTGGAGCTGCCGATCCCCGACGACCAGCTTGCCGAGGCGCCGTACTACCACCCCGGCCCCGATTCGCCCGAGGTACAGTACATGCTCGAGCGGCGGCGGGCGCTCGGCGGGTCGGTACCGAAGCGCACCGCGCAGGCGAAGCCGCTCCCCGCGCCCGACGAGGCTGCCTTCGGCGAACTGTTCCTCGGGGCGGATCGGCCTGCGAGCACGACCATGGCCTTCGCCCGGCTGCTGCGCAACCTGGTGCGCGATCCGAACATCGGGCGCCGGGTGGTGCCGATCATCCCCGACGAGGCTCGCACCTTCGGCCTCGACTCGCTCTTCAAGGAGATCGGCATCTACAACCCGCTCGGCCAGCGCTACACCGCGGTCGACAAGGAGCTGCTCCTCTCGTACGTCGAGGCGACCGACGGCCAGATCCTCGAGGAGGGAATCACCGAGGCCGGCGCCATGGCCGACTTCACCGCAGCGGGGACCGCGTACGCCACCCACGGCGAGGCGATGATCCCCTTCTACATCTTCTACTCGATGTTCGGCTTCCAGCGGACCGGCGACTTCGCCTGGGCCTTCGGTGACGCCCGTGGACGCGGCTTCATGATGGGCGCCACCGCCGGTCGCACCACCCTCACCGGCGAGGGGCTGCAGCACAACGACGGGCACTCCCACGTGCTCGCATCGACGATTCCGAACCTGCTCGCGTACGACCCTGCCTTCGCCTACGAGCTGGCGATCATCGTGCGCGACGGGATGCGGCGGATGTACGGCGAGGCAGGCGAGGACGTCTTCTACTACATCACCCTCTACAACGAGAACTGGCCGATGCCGCCCAAGCCCGATGGCGTCGAGGAGGGGGTCCTGCGCGGCCTCTACCTCTACCGGCCGGCCGAGCGTGGCACGCGGCGCGTCCAGCTGCTCGGCTCGGGCTCAATCCTCCACGAAGTCCTGCGTGCCGCCGAGCTGCTGGCGGAGCGCTACGACGTGGCCGCCGACGTGTGGAGCGCCCCCTCGTTCGGGCAGCTCCGCCACGACGCGCTCGAGGTCGAGCGCTGGAACCGCCTCCATCCTGAAACCGAGCCGCGCGTCCCCTGGGTCGTGGCACAGCTCGGCCCGACCACCGGACCGATCGTGGCGGCCACCGACTACATGAAGGCGATCCCCGATATGGTGACCCACTGGATCGACCGCCCCTACACCGTGCTCGGGACCGACGGGTTCGGCCGCAGCGACACCCGCGAGGCGCTGCGGGCCCACTTCGAGGTGAACGCCGAGCAGGTCGCGTACGCCGCGCTTCATGGGCTGCACCAGGGCGGCCAGGCGGGAGCCGACGAGCTGGTGCGGGCGATCGCCGAACTGGGAATCGACCCCGACCGGATCGACCCGCTCAAGGCCTAGCCGCCCCGGTCCGTCGTCGCGTGGCGCGGCGAACCTCCGCGTCAGCCCCTTTCGTGCAGCACGGATCCAGTGCTGCGCAGCAACTGTGCTGCGTGAACACCGCTGACACGCCCACCCGTCCCCCACCAGCGCCCGCCCGGGTATCAGTTGGGGAGTCTGATTTGCTGATTTAGAAACTTCGCATACGAAACTGCGAAAAGGGTATTGACAAGTTGTGGCAGAGCGTCTAATCTGCCGTCAGAACCTTACGAATACCAACTACCTCTTAGCAGAAGGCAAGGAGCGGATCACAATGTTGGACAACCAGTTCCAGTTCGCGATCATGGCCACCGAGGACCGCATCCGCGCCGCACAGCAGCGCAGGGACAGGTCAAGCCAGGGCACCAAGCGGGTCTTCCGACTGAGCGGCGAGCGCCACGCGGCCCGCGAAATCGGGCGCCGATAGATGGCTCGCGACGTCATCTCCACCTGTCCGGTATGTGAAAGCGAGCTGGCAATCACTCGCCTTCACTGCCGTTCCTGCGGCACGGCACTCGAGGGTGAGTTCGGGGTCGGGCGATTCGGTCGCCTCTCGCGCGAGCAGCTCTCCCTCCTCGAGAGTTTCCTTCGCTCGCGGGGCAACCTGAAAGAGCTCGAGCGCGAGTTGGGCATCTCTTATCCGACCGTCCGCGGTCGCGTTGAAGCCCTCCTCCGCGCACTCGGCCTGGGCGATGAAACCGACGCGCCCGACGGCGAAGAGCCGCTCGACGAGCCCCATGCCGACAACAGCGCCGAGCGCCGTTCCATTCTCGAGCGGCTCGCCAAGCGAGACATCTCGGCCGATGAGGCCGCCGAGGCCCTGCGGGCCCTTGGCGGGACCGACTGACATGCCCACCTTTGTACGCAGCCAGGCGATCTCCCACCCAGTCGGCGAGCGCGGGCGCGTCAGCCTGAAGGTCACGTCGGCTGACGTGCAACTGTCCGCGGCTCCCGGCGGCGACGCCAGCATCCGCGCCACGTTCGAGATCAAGGCCGCCTCGGAGAAGGAGGCAGACGACATCTTCGAGCAGGTTCGTCTCCGGGTGAAGCAATCCCCGGGCGAGCTGCTGATCGAGGAGCCCGACATCACCGGCTCGTTCGGCTCGGTGATCTCCCGCATCTTCGGCTCGGGCGTGCACGGCGATCTCAACGTCGAGGCCCGCGTGCCGGCCGGCGTCGAGCTGCGGCTCTCCGGCGTCTCCGCAGACATGGAAGTCAGCGGAATGCGCGGCGACCAGCGCTACCACACCGTCTCTGGCGACCTGTCCGTCACCGAGGCGGGCGGCCGCGTGCGACTCAACACGATCTCCGGCGACGCCACGCTGCGTGCCACCGAGCCGCTCGCCGTCGAGGCCCAGGGGGTCTCCGGCGACCTGTCCGTGATCGCTCCGCAACTGGAGAGCCTGCGCGTCTCCACCGTTTCGGGCGACGTCGAGCTGGAAGGCGAACTGTCGGCGCGTGGCGACTTCCGGGTCGAGACGGTCAGCGGCGACCTGGTGGTCGGGCTGCTGGGCAGCGCCACCTTCGAGGTGCGCGGCCTCTCGACCGACGTCAACAGCGAGCTCGACCACCGGCTCGAAGGCCGATCGGATCGCCGACGACTGATCGTCGGCGCGGGCGGTCCGACGCTCGTCTTCAACTCGATGTCCGGCGACGTCTCGGTCCGTCGGCCCCGCCGGGTGAGCCCCGCTCGCGGCGACGCCACCGCCGCGACCCCGCCGACAGCGCCTGCCGCCTCGCCGGACGCAGCCTCGCGGCTCGATGTGCTCCAGGCGCTGGAGCGCGGCGAGATCGACGTGGACGAAGCGAGCCGCCGGCTCGCCGGAGGGAGCTGAGATGGGCGACGAGATCACCACCGTCCTGCGGCTGGTCAGCGAGGGCAAGCTGAGCCCCGAGGAGGCGGCACCGATCATCGAGGCCCTCGGCCGCCCGGCCGCTCCGCCCCCACCGCCCCAGCAGCGCCACGACCCGGCGACCCGCAGCGGTACGCCGGGGAAGGGGCGGCGCGTCCGCATCCAGGTCAGCGAGCGCGGCCATCGGGTCATCGACTTCCGCGTGCCGCTCGCCTTCGCGGCGATGGCGGCGCGTTCGGTGCCGGGGATTCCCGCTTCCTATGCCGAGCTCATCGAGCAGGCCGTCGAGACCGACCGGGTCGGACCGATCGTGGATGCTGAGGACGCCGACGGCGACGCGATCCTGATCAGCGTGGAGTAGCGACGGTGAATCGAGGACTCCTGCGCCCCTTTGCGGTGCGCGACTTCCGCCTCCTCTTCTCCGGGGAGACCATCTCGGTCGTCGGCGACCAGTTCCACTTCGTGGCGCTGGCCTGGCTGACGCTCCAGCTGACCGGCTCGGGCCTGGCGCTTGGCTCGGTGCTCATGGTGGCCGCCATCCCGCGCGGCGTCTTCATGCTCCTCGGCGGAGCTCTCTCGGACCGATTCTCGCCGCGCAGCCTGATGCTGGGGTCGAACGCGATTCGCGCCCTGCTGGTCGGCGTCATCGCGGCGCTGGTGCTGACGGGTCGCGCCGAACTGTGGCACCTGTTCGTCCTGGCCGGCGTCTTCGGGGTGGTCGATGCCTTCTTCTACCCGGCGATCGGCGCGATCCTGCCCATGCTTGTAGACGAGGAGACGCTTCCGCCGGCCAACGCGGTGCTGCAGGGCAGCCAGCAGCTCGCCTCGCTGATCGGCCCCGCGGCGGCCGGCGTGCTGGTCGCATTGGTGAACACCGGGCCGGCCTTCGTCATCGACGCGGTCTCGTTCGCGATCGCCGGCGTGGCGCTCATCTTCGTCGTCGGCGGTCGCCGCTCGCCCGCCACAGGTGGTTCGCGCGAGGCGAAATTGGCACTGCTCCCCACCATCGGCGCCGGTCTCGGCTATGCCTGGCGGGATCCGGCGATCCGCTCGCTGATCGTGCTGAGCGCGGCGTTCAACTTTGCGCTCACCGGGCCGATCACGGTGGGGATCCCCTACCTCGCCGACCAGCGTTTCGACGGCGGGTCAGCGGCCTTCGGCATCATCCTGTCGGGGTTCGGCGCAGGGGCACTGGCGGGCGCCATGGTGGCCGGTTCAGTCCCGCGAGTCCCCCGCCTGGGCGCGGTGATCCTCAGCATCGGGGTCGGCATGGGAGTCGCCGTCTCGTTCATCGGCCTGGCACCGAACGTGCCGCTTGCCTTCGTCCTGTTAGGGGTCATCGGTCTGGGCGCGGGATTCCTGAACGTGCACGTCGTGTCGTGGCTCCAGGCGCGGACCGCCGAAGACATGCGCGGTCGCGTCATGAGCCTGGTCATGATCGGTTCTGCCGGCCTGATACCGGTCAGCTACGCCGTATCCGGCGCTGTCGTGGACTTCGGGGCGGTGGCGCTCATGTTCGCGGTGGCCGGGGCGATCATCACCGGTGCATCGCTGCTGGCCATGGCCTGGGGGATCGGCAGCCTGCTGAACCAGGCGCCGTCGGCGGAGTCGGTGGAGGGCGCTGCCTAACTCGAGCGCCGCGCGGCCACGCATCGTGCGCATCGGTGCTGTAATACCCGCCGCATGAGTTCCAACCGTCCGCCGGCGCCCCGTGGTGAACCGGAGCGCCCGCGGGTCGATCCCAACCTTGAGGTCCGCGAGCACCGCCGTGGACAGCGACCGGGCGACAGCTACGTTCGGATCGTGCGCCCCTTCGAGGAGGAGTTCGAGCACGAAGGGGGCCGACTGGTCGCAACCGAGCGAACGATGCACGGGCGGACCGGCTGGAGCTCCACGATGCTTGGGCTGCGCACCTTCCTCATCGGTCGACCGATCTCGTCGGAGGAGGAGCACAGCGAGCGGCTGACAAAGGTCAAGGCGCTGGCCATCTTCAGCAGCGACAACATCAGCTCGAGCGCCTACGGACCCGAAGAGATCCTGCGCGTGCTCTCGTTCGCGGGCGCCGGAGCGCTCCTGCTGACCCTGCCGATCGCGGCGCTGATCATCGGCATGTTGATGATTGTGATGCTCTCCTACCGCCAGACGATCAAGGCCTACCCGCTCGGCGCAAGCAGTTACCTCGTGGCAAGCGACAACCTGGGGGATCGCGCCGGGGTGACGGCGGCTGCCTCCTTGCTGATCGGCTACGTGGTGACGGTCGCCGTCTCGGTTTCGGCGGGTGTGGCGGCCCTCACGTCGATCGAGCCGGCCCTGTTCGACTTCCGGGTCGTCCTCGGGGTCGCACTCGTGGGCATCCTCGCGCTCGGCAACCTGCGCGGCATCCGTGAGTCGGGCTCGATCTTCATGGCGCCGACGTACCTGTACATCGTGCTGCTGCTGGGGATCATGGGCTATGCCCTGTTCCGGCTCGCGTCGGGCTCGCTGCCCGACTACGTCTCGCCTCCCGAATGGGCCCTGGAGGATGGGTCCTCGGCGCTCGGCCTGTTCCTGATCCTGCGCGCCTTCTCGCAAGGGGCCGTGGCACTGACCGGCGTGGAAGCGATTTCCGACGGCGTTCCGGCCTTCCAGGCGCCGGAATGGCGCAACGCACGGACGACCCTCACCTGGGCGACGATCATCTTTGGGGTCCTGTTCCTGGGGATCGCCTACCTGGTCACCACGCTGGGGATCATCCCCGACCCATCGGAAGAACAGACGGTGCTCAGCTTGCTGATCCGACATGTGGTCGGCGATGGCTGGCTGCTCGTGCTCGCGCAGGTCGCCACAGCGCTGATCCTGGTCCTGGCCGCCAACACCTCATTCGCCGACTTCCCCCGGCTCTCGTCCTTCCTGGCACGCGACGGGTTCATGCCGCGCCAGTTCGGCTTTCGCGGCGAGCGCCTGGCGTTCACCACCGGGATCCTGGCCCTGTCGGCCATGGCAGTGGTGCTGATGATCACCTTCGGCGGCAGCGTGGCCGGGCTGATCCCGCTCTACACGCTGGGCGTCTTCGTGGCGTTCACGCTGTCGCAGACTGGCATGCTGGTCCGGTGGTGGCGCCGGCGTGAGCTCGGCTGGCGCAGGGGTCTCCTCATCAACGGACTTGGCGCGGCAACCACGGCCGTCGTCGCCGTCGTTGTTGGATCGAGTAACTTCTTCCAGGGATCCTGGATGGTCATCGTCCTGGTCCCGGCGCTCATGGCCCTCCTGCTCGGAATCCGGAGCCACTACCGCGCAATGGCAACGCAACTCAAGGTGGATGCCAGGGCTGACGACGACACGGTTCCCGACCCGATCGTGATCGTCCCGATCGCCCGGCTCGACCCGCCGGCGCGCCGGGCGCTCGCGTTCGCGCGACACATCTCGCCCGACGCCACCGGCGTGCACATCACCAACGATCCCGATTCCGCAGCGGCGCTGCGCAAGGACTGGGAGGAGCTCGGCGGGCCGATGGAGCTGGTCGTCGTCGAGTCACCGTACCGTGCGCTCATCGGTCCGCTGCTCCGCTACATGAACGCGCTCCAGGCGCAGGCCCCTGACCGACCGATCGTGGTCGTCCTGTCAGAGATCGTGCCGCGTCACTGGTGGGAGAACCTGCTGCACAATCAGACCAGCCTGCGTCTCAAACTGCGCCTTTTCGGACGGAAGAACACGATCGTTGCTGACGTGCCCTACCACCTGCACGACGAATGACCCGTAAGCCGCCGCCAGGGCGTCCCGGCGGCGATGCACCACATCAACCGGTCGATCCGCTCCTCGAAGTGAAGGAGCGTCGGCCCGGACGGCGCCCCGGGGACTCCTACGTACGCATCGTGCGGCCGTTCGAGGACGAGTTTGAGCGCGCCGGGGATGGGCAATTGATTGCCTCGGAGCGCACAGTCCTGCAGCGCAGCGGCTGGACGGCACTGCTGCGACGCTTCCGCACCAGGTTGATCGGAAGACCGATCTCGACTGAGCACGAGGGTCAGGAGCGACTCACCAAACTCAAGGCGCTGGCGGTCTTCAGCAGCGACAACATCAGCTCATCGGCCTACGCCAGCGAGGAGATGATGCGAATCCTGGTGCTGGCCGGGATCGGCAGCTTCAGTCTCGTGATGCCGATGACGCTGGTCATTGCCGCGATCCTCGCCGTCGTCGTCACCAGCTACATGCAAACCATTCGCGCCTACCCCGAGGGGGCGAGCAGCTACATCGTCGCCACCGACAACCTCGGCACGCTGCCCGGGTTGACCGCCGCAGCGGCACTGCTCATCGACTATGTGCTCACCGTGGCGGTGTCGGTGTCGGCCGGGGTGGCTGCCATCACGTCGATTGCCCCGGTTCTCTTCCCCGACCGCGTGCTCATTGCGGTGCTGATCGTTGGGGTCCTGATGCTTGGCAACCTGCGGGGTATCCGCGAGTCGGGCTCGATCTTCATGGCGCCGACCTATCTGTACATCCTGACGATCGGCGGCATGATCGGATACGGGCTCTTCCGACAGTTCGTGCTCGGTGATCTGGGGCGGTTCGAAGCGCCGCCATCGTGGGTGCAAGCGGAAGCAGCGACCACCGGCCTCACCTTCTTTCTGATCCTGCGCGCATTCAGCTCGGGCGCCGCCGCGCTGACCGGGGTGGAGGCGATCTCCGATGGCGTACCCGCCTTCAAGCGACCAGAATGGCGCAACGCTCGCACAACCCTGGTCTGGGCGGCCGTCATCTTCGGCAGCCTGTTCATCGGGATCAGTTGGCTGGCCTCAGCCATCCACGTCATTCCCGATCCCTCCGAGAAGCAGACCGTGCTGTCGCTGATCGCGCGGCACGTGACCGGTCACGGTCCCTACCTGATCCTGGTCCAGCTGACGACCGCGCTGATCCTGGCTCTGGCCGCCAACACCAGCTTCGCTGACTTCCCACGCCTTTCGAGCTTCCTTGCGCGCGATGGCTTCATGCCGCGCCAGTTCGCCTTCCGCGGCGAGCGTCTGGCATTCACCACCGGTATCGTCGCGCTCTCCGGCTTCGCGGCGCTGCTGCTGGTCATGTTCGGCGCCAGCGTGACCGCCCTGATCCCCCTGTACACGCTGGGTGTCTTCGTGGCGTTCACCCTGTCGCAATCGGGGATGGTGGCCCGCTGGTGGCGCCGGCGCGAGAGCGGGTGGCGGGTGGGACTCGTCATCAACGGCCTTGGTGCCGCGACGACCGGCGTCATTGCGGTCATCGTGGCCAGTACCAAGTTCCTGTCTGGAGCCTGGCTGGTCATCCTGATGGCGCCGCTCCTCATCGGGTTGATGCTTGCCATCCGCGAGCACTACCGCAACGTGTCGCGGCAGGTCGAGCTCGAGCGCATTCCCGCGGGCCACGAAGTTGCCCGTGACCCCATCGTGATCGTCCCGATCGCACGCCTGGATCTGCCGACCCTCCACGCCATCTCCTTTGCCAACTCGATCAGCGATCACGCCACGGCGGTGCACGTCACCAACGACCCGGCGGAGGCCACCGAGATTCGAGAGCGCTGGCCAGAGTGGGCCAGCCGAACAGAGTTGGTGATCGTCGAGTCGCCCTACCGAGCGTTGATCGGTCCGCTGCTGCGCTACATGAATGCGCTTCAGGCACAGGCCCCGGACCGGACGATCGTGGTCGTGCTGTCCGAGATCGTGCCACGCCACTGGTGGGAGAACTTCCTCCACAACCAGACCAGCCTGCGCCTCAAGCTGCGCCTCTTTGGCCGCAGGAACACGATCGTGGCCGACGTTCCCTACCACCTGCACGACTGAGGAGGCCCGGAGCCCCTGAGTCGCCTACGTCACAGTGTCGTAGGCGTGAACAGCCACGCCCACCGCTACCGCCACTGGCGGGGGGGTACGGTCCGCAACCTGCACGGAGCACTGACGCCCTGCGCTCCTTAGGGGCCGATTGCCCCTTGGCGACCCCTGTCATTCGACCCGTGAGCACCGGGACGGCGGACCGACGAATAGGGCCACCGGTTACATGTGCCTGACCCACTTCTCGGCTGACCATGGGGACAGTTAGTCAACTATGTTCCTGAATGGAAAGGTGGAGACAAGTGGTTTCACGTTTGAAGGGGCTCGGCATCGCCCTCGCGGTTATCGGCCTCGTATTCATTGCGGGCGGCGCATACGCCTATCTCAGGGTCAATGACGGGACCAAGTCGCTGCAGGCCTTCAGCGCGGCGCAGAACGTCACGCTCTCCTACAACGAGGATGGCCAGCTGGTCGACCGCGGCGAGACCGCAGGGGCGGACGCCATCATGGCGATGCTGAAGGACGACTGGGGCTTTGCAGTCGACAACGGCGAGATGAATTCCGATGATCCGCTCGTCAACACCGCGTCCGAGTACATGTACCAGATGGCGACCGTCGCCTACCACACCCTGCACGGCACGCAGACGATCGTGCTGACCGAGGACGCGGAGTACAAGGGCGAGGTCTTCCCCGCCGGCACGTACGAGTTCGCGGTTGACGGTCGGTACTGGGCCGACTTCGACCGAGCCCACCCGATCGAGGGCCCTGCCCGAGCGCAGGCGTGGACCGGGGTTGCTCACGCGCTGATCGCTGAGCTCGGCGTCGGAACCGTGACCGCCTCAACGCTCCAGTTGGGCCTGGGCCTTGCCGGCGTGGCCGCGGGCCTCGGGGGCGCGTTCTTCCTGACCGGCATCGGCCTGGTCTGGGCGACCCGCCCCGAAGAGGCAGCGGTACGCGTGACGGAGCGGGCAACCGTCAGGGCGTAACGCTCATCGGGCACCAGCCCGAACCCATGTGAGGAGCCTGTCCGCTCTCGTGCGGACAGGCTCCTTCCGTTGTGTCGCCGGAGACCGGCGCCGCAGTCCCTACCGCGGTCGAGCCACGACCGTCCAGTACCGGCGCAGTCGCTCGGCGGCATCGTGCTCGGCGCGCGCCAAAACGGCACGGCACCAGCTGTTCCAGGCGAGCACGGCCAGAAGCCACGCGGCGATTGTCAGCGGGATGATGATCCCGACCGTCACGAAGATCTCTCGCGGCGACGTCAGGTGGTGATGAACGAGCACCACGGCGACCGAGGCGAGCCAGCCCACAAACATGAACGCCGAGATGCGCCGCGCAAAGCGCACGAGCGAGGCGTCGACCTCGGCCGCTCGCCCCCAGACGTCGGGCTCCCGGGGAGGAGGCCGGAGAATGAGCATGGCTCCCGTCACCCCGGCATACCCGGCCCACGCGACCGGCAGCAGGAAGTGGAATGCGGTGTGGAACGGGAGATCCAGTCGGAGGATGAGCGGCACACTCGCCGATGCGGCGACGAGGCTGAGCCCGATCAGCGCTCTCACGATGATTCCGTTCAACGCGGCGACCACCGGGGTCTGCGTGAAACTCCGCGGATCGCTTCCGCCGCTCGAATCAGGTGTGGTCACTGGCGCACGCTCACCCTACGACGTCACGCGCACAGTCTAGATCCGCGACCGCTCAGGGTCGAGTGTTTGGTTCAGGTGAAACACGTTGTGCGGACCGAATCGGCGTTACAGCTCGAATAGGGCGGGCGAATGGACGGTCAGGGACCGTCGACCGCGACGATCGACTCGACGACGAAGCGCTGCTGGCAATCTCGCCGAACGGTGATCTGCGATTCCAGTCGGTGCTGCGAGAACATGGCGAGTGGCGTGCGACTGCAACTTGTCGAGGCCGGGTCCCGGAAATGGCCGACGACCTCGACCCACGACTCCTGCCGGAGGGCGGCAGGGTCCACCCCTGCCGGAAGGTACAGGGGCAGACTCTCCGGGAGGCCGTACTCCCGCAACTCTCGCGATCCAGCTGGCGCGAGATACCCGCCGGAATAGGCCGCGGCCAGCCAGCCTGGCTCGGCGATCGGGAAGCAGCAGCCGCCGAGTCCCTCGATGTAGGGAACCCAACCGCGGATGGTCAGCGACGCGTCGCCGAAGCATCGTTCGGCGAATGGTCCGAGAAAGATCAGCTGGATGGTGGAAACCTCGTTGGCAGGTGGACATGGCGGGTAGGCGGTGAGCGCAATCGGCTCGCCAGCCGGGGCCCACGCCTGACCGTCGGCGGATCGGAAGAGCTGCTGGCCGGCACCGTCCAGTGCTCGACCGCTTTGAGCCCATCCGAGCGGTCCCCAGGGTAGCTGGCCCGCGCCCTCGGCAGCGGTTCCCACGGCGACCCAGCCCCCGGATCCCCAGGCCGGCTCCGGACCGATCGAGCCACCGAGCGTGTTCGCCGAGGCGTTCATGCGCTGCCAGGATGCACCGTCGGCGGATCGCCAGAGCGCGGGGACGAGGGCACGGGCATCCCATCCGAGCGCGATCAGACTGTCCGCCCCCTGGCTGATGTTCTCGACCAGCAGCCCGTCGGGGAACGGTATCGGCAGCGGGTCCCAGACCACCGCGCCAGAAGCGGTCAGGGTCCCCCGCCGCAGGAACGAATGGCCGTCGGGGCCGTCGGCGGGGCCTGACCGGAGGACGACCAGCAGCCGATTGCCGACCAACTCCACGTCGGAGATCCAGGCTGCCGAGTCGGCAATCTCCAGCGCAACCCAGTTCGATCCGTTCGTTGACGCCCACAGCCATCCGGCGCCGACCTGGCCACGAGCGAATGCGACGTAGCCCGCGCCGGAGGACTCAAGGTGATCAAGCCAAATGGAGTTGTCGCTGTCCGTGGAGACCGCGGCCGGCTCGCTCCATGTCCTGCCGTCGGCCGATCGCCGTGCGCGGTTCTCCCCAAGCACGACCCAGCCGGCCGGACCGTAGGCGATCACGCTCGAGACCACCTGCGGACCGGCCTCCCATGATCGCCCGTCGCCGGAGAAGAATGCGAGCTCGACCCCTGGATATCCGACGGTCAGGGCGACCCAGCCCGTCGCGCCGGCGGCGACGGCGGTCACTCTGCCGTAGAGGCCCTCGGCCGCCTCCACCCACGTGACGCCATCGTCCGACCTCAGAAGCAGTGGCGCCTGCCCTCCCTCGTAAGGCAGGTAGTCGAGATCCCCGGCGTTCCCGTAGGCGAGGTAGCTGCTACCGTTCGAGGCGACGCCGTCCAGCCTGGTGAGATAGGACTTCCAGGGTGTCGGGGTGCTCAGCAGATACGGACCCGCCTGTGGACCGACATTCGCGAAGCCGACGACGCCATCCGCGGCGATCTTGGCCCACGTCCCGGCCCCTTCGCCCCCCTCGATGACCAGCGCCAGATCGCCCGCATCAAGCCGACCGACGGATGGATGCTCGATTCCGGGGCCAGACCGAACGTTCAGGCCATTCACCGTCGACACGGCCCAGACCGACGAGTAGAGGAATGTCCCGCCCGGAGGCGGCGGCGCCTTGGATGGCGCCGGCGAAGCCGACGCCGAGGAGTCCATCGACGGCTCCGACGGAGCAGAGGTCCGGGGCGAAGCAGTCAAAGTCGGGGTTGGAGTTGGGTCTGCCTCCGCTGCCTGCGGTGGATCCGAGAAGACCGCCCACCCCAGCGCCAGCGCGATCCCGAGCAGCGCGATTGCGGAGACCGTGATGCCAAAGCCGGCGAAGCGCGGATGCTTGCTGACCCAGGCCGCAATGCGAGCCCTGAACGACGTCGGATCGTTCCCCATGCCCGCATCCTACGGCCGAGGACTGCGGCCAGACTACGGAAGCGAATCTCCCGCGATGCGGCGGCCCCGGCCCAAAGGACACGCGAACCGCCGAAGGGAGGGTAATGGCGCGCCCGGCAGGAATCGAACCCGCGACCTGATGGTCCGAAGCCATCCGCTCTGTCCGCTGAGCTACGGGCGCCCGGCGGTCATTGTACGGGTCTGGCTCCGGGGCAACCGCGCGAGCGATGGTCGCCCCGGCCAGCCGCCCTACCGCAGTCTTGCCGTAGTGGGACGAAGATAGGCTCAGTCCATGAAAGCATGGGCCCAACAGCACGAGGGTGTCGTGGGGGTCAGCGTGCTTGTCGCGGCCGTCCTCCTTGCCGGCATCGCGGTTGTGCTCGGGCTGACCATCCTGAAGGCGCCCCCGCTCTCCGGAGGGGCCGATGCAACGCCTATGCTGCAACCGACGGCGTCGAGCTACTCGACACCGAGCAGCGTGGCCTCAGAGTCGTCTGAACCGAGTGCGACACCGGATCCAACGGCTACAGCGCCCTCGACCCCCGCGCCGGGGAATCCCACGCCCCGCCAATACCACACGGCCACGCTCCTCCTCGATGGCCGCGTCCTCGTGGCCGGCGGCTACGGCGATGTCGATCCGATGGTTTCCGCCGAACTGTACGACCCCGTCCGCCGGTCCTGGGCCGCCGCCGGGGACCTGATCGCGCCCAGGGCCGAGCACACCGCCACCCTCCTGCCCGACGGCAGGGTTCTCCTGGCGGGCGGCATCGGGGATGGCGGTGTCACGCCCACGACGGAGGTCTATGACCCCAGCAGCGGAACATGGACCGCGGCCGAGAATATGTCCGCTGCTCGCCGCGGCCACACGGCCACGCTGCTCCCTGACGGCAGGGTACTCGTGGCGGGCGGCGCCAGCGGCGTCGGCGACTCTCCGTCACTGGCCTCCGCCGAACTGTACGACCCCGCCAGCGGGACGTGGTCCGCCACCGCGAACATGCTCGCGGCCCGTGCCGACCAGACGGCCACGCTCCTGCCCGACGGGAAGGTGCTGGTGGCCGGTGGAGCGGGGACGGAGTTTCTCACCTCCGCCGAGTTATACGACCCCGTCATCGGGACCTGGACCGCCACCGGGGATATGGGCGTTGCTCGAGGCGGCCACACGGCCACGCTGCTCCCTGGCGGCGACGTGCTCGTGGTCGGCGGCCCCGTGAGTCCGGACTTCATCCCAGCCTCTGCCGAGCTGTACGACCCGCTCAGCGGGACGTGGTCGGCCACCAAGAACATGAACGCCATCCGCGACGTCTTCACGGCCACGCTGATGCCGAACGGCACGGTCTGGGTGGTGGGTGGCTATGGCGGAACGTTCGTACCAGCCTCCCGTGAGCTCTACGATCCCGCCAGTGGCTTCTGGATCTCGAGCGGGTCGTCGGACCCGGCGGTCCTCAGGGGTCACACCGCTACCCTGCTGCCCGATGCCACCGTGCTGTGGACGGGCGGCATCGGCACCACACTGATGGGCCCGGGCTTCTAGTGAAGGCGGCCCGGACGACTCGGAGGGCAGCAGCAGGTTTGACGATGGCTCCCCTGCGTCGGCCGATCGCAATGGTGATCCTGGTCGGCCTTATCGTTGCCGCCTGCACCGCGTCGCCGACGACGTCTCCGACTCCCCCCGCGCCGTCCCCGACATCGTCGTCGCCCGCGAGCAGTTCCCCGAACCCGGCGTCGTCGTCGCCCCCGATTGTCCCCACTAGCGGCCGAATTGCGGCCGGCTACCAGTACACGTGCGTACTAACGGTCGCCGGTGGGGTCAAGTGCTGGGGTTCCAATGACAGCGGTCAGCTCGGCAACGGCACGACCAACGACACAGCCGTGCCGGGCGCTGTCAACGTCGAGGGCCTCGAGAGCGGAGTGAGCGCCATCGCCGCAGGCGGCGCCCACGCCTGTGCGCTCATGACCACCGGAGGGGTCAAGTGCTGGGGCGACAACCTGTACGGCCAGCTCGGGAACGGCTCGAATACCGACCGCAGCGTTCCGGTCGACGTCGCCGGCCTCGCGAGCGGCGTCACCGCCATATCGGCGGGCTGGTCCAGCACCTGTGCTCTCACGAGCGGCGGTGGAGTCAAGTGCTGGGGCAACAATCCCTTCGGGGGGCTCGGGGACGGCACGAATGCCGACCGCAGCGTTCCGGTCGACGTCGTTGGTCTCGCGAGCGGCGTCACCGCCATATCGGCTGGCACTCTCCACACGTGTGCGCTCACGAGCAGCGGCGGCGTGACGTGTTGGGGCTACGGCCAGTCTGACGACCCCGCGCTCTTCAACAGTTACGTCCCGGTCGGGGTCCCCGGTCTCGCGAGAGGCGTCACCGCGATCGGGGTCGGCCTGTATCGCACCTGTGCGCTCAAGAACGATGGTGGGGTCACCTGTTGGGGCCCCAACTACACTCCTCCGCCCGGGGAGAGCTTGCCAGACAGGTTCGTCCCGGTCGACGTCTCGGGTCTCGCGGGCGGCGTCGCCGCGATCGCCGTGGGGGAATCCAACGCGTGCGCGCTCACGAGGCGGGGCGGGGTCGCGTGCTGGGGCGGCAACGGGTACGGTCAGCTCGGCAATCTCTCGCCAACCTACAGCAGCGTCCCGGTCGCCGGCGCCACTCTCGCGAACGGTGTCATCGGGATCGCCGTTGGCGGCCAGCACATCTGTGCGCTCACCAGCGGCGGAGAGGTCACGTGCTGGGGCTCCAACACACATGGCCAGCTCGGCAACATCATGCGGTGCAGCAGCACGAGTATTCCCGTCGCCGTCCCGCTCGACGGAGGCGCCGCCGTGCCCACACCGAGCAGCCGGCCGACCGCAGAGCCATCAGGCACGATCGCGCATGCGACTGGTCGCACCGACGTTGTGCTCCGATTCGACATCGGCCCAGACCAGGCCGTTGGTGAGCTGACGGGTGAGATCTTCCGACCCGGGCCTGAATTCACGCTGTACGGCGACGGAACGGTCATCTTCCGAGCCGAGCGTGAGGCACAACCTGTCGGCGAAGGCCCGATTGTCCGCGCGCGGCCGTTCATGATCGCCCACCTCGACGAGGCCGAGGTCCAGGCGCTCTTGCGGTTCGCCCTCGGCGCGGGCGGACTCAGCGACGCCTGCGAACGATACGAAACCCAAGCCGTCGACTTCGCCGGCTCCACGGTCTTCACCGTACACGCAGGCAGTGTCGACAAGCGCGTCGAAGTGTTCGGTGGCGAGGCCCCTCTCGCGGCACTCGAGGACCACCTCCTCAACGTCGGGAGCGCAGGTAGCCTCCCGACGCAGGTGTGGATGGCCGATCGGTACCGGGGCAACCTGCTCGAGGCGGGCGCGGCTATCGAAGTTGGAGTGCTGCCTGACCCATCCGACGCAGGAGTCGCCCCGTGGCCATGGCCGGGCATCACTCCCGAAGATTTCGCGTGGCCGGTGGATCCGGGGTACCCACAGCGGATCATGTCTGCTTCCGAGGCGTCCGTTCTCGGGCTCACCCGCAACGGTGGAGTTGTCCAGCGGATCTACCTCCTGGGGCCGGGCGGCGCGACGATCTACTCGTTCTCCATGTGGCCGATGCTCCCCGACCAGGCGAGCTGACCGCCACCGACCCTCGAAACGCCGATCTACCAGAGTGGCAGCCCGGTCACCTCGTCGAGGGTTCGCTCCAGCTCCAGCCCGGTCATCTCGCGAATGGTGACCTCGACCGCGAAGACCTCGCAGCCGGGCAGCAGGTGGCCGCCCACGTGCGACCCATCCACCGCCGAGAAGGTGGCGTGGGCGTGCAGGAACGGACGGCCATCGGCCATCGAGACGTTCCCAACGAAGCCATTGATCATGGTGTGTCGGTCGCTGGCCATCTCCACGTAGCTCTTGGGCTCCTGCTGGTAGTACCCAAACGACGCGCGCCGCACGGCACCGAGGGCACTCACCCAGGCGACCCTGATCTCGTAGTCGGCGCAGATGCGCTCGACCTCGGCGAGCAGGTCGTCGCCCTTCACCAGCAGCAGCACGAGTGCTCGGCCGGCGGACGCTTCCCAGATGCGTGCGGGCATGCTTGCCTTCTCCTACTCGAAGTGCTGGATGCTGCGGGTGATCGGCGTCCGGGCGGCCAGCCGGGCCGGGTAGAGGCCGGCCAGCGACGCAACGCCGATCCCGATCAGGACGACGCTGCCGAGCAGCGGCCACGGCAGCGCCAGGCCGGCGCCGAAGTCCCGCGGCGTCGAGCCGCCAACGATGGCCCACGCGATCAGCAGCCCGGTGGCGACCGCAGCGATCCCGCCGACCGCGCCCATGATGGCGGCCTCCGAGACGACCATCGCCTGCACCTGGCCGATGGTCATGCCGTGTGAGCGCAGGATCGCGATCTCTCGCGCGCGCTCGACGACCCCGACGGCCAGCGTGTTGAGTACCCCCAGCGCGGCGATGACAACGGCCAGCAGAGCGAGCACGTCGAACAGGCCGATGAGACGGTCGATCGACCGTCCGAGATCAGACGCAAGTTCACGCGCGCTGATCGCCTCGCCTGCGTACGACTTCGCCTTGCCAGCGACGGCGGACTGGAAGGCGCCTTCGGTGATCCCATCCTGGGGGACGAATGTCCACAGGGAGGAACGGGTGGCCCCGAAACGCTCGGCGGCATCGGCCAGGGAGAGCAGGATGGCACCGTCAGCGGAACGCGCGGGGAGCGTGTACGCGATGACACCCGCGACCGTGAATGCCTGCTCCTCCTCGCCGGGAAGCGACAGCCAGACGATCGACCCAACCCCCATCTCGTCACCGGCAAACGGCTCCGGCACAAGCACCGCCCCACCGTCACGCAGGGCCCGGAAGGCCGTCGTCCGATCGCCATGGACGAAGATGAGCGAGCCGGTCGCCTCGAAGACGTTCGGGTCGATCCCCGCCAGCGACGCCTCCTGGGCCGGTGCCTCACCCTGGCGCGCGACCGCGGGGAATTCAACGATCGGCGAGGCGACGGCGGCACCCGCGGTGGCCTCGAAGTCGCTGCGCAGGGCGTCCACCTCGACCGGCAGCCCAAGGCGAATCGCGTAGCCGCCGGGCAGGATCGAGCCGACCCAGCGGTCGGCCGTGGCGCGGGCGCTCTCCGTGATCGTGCCGAGCGCGACGACCGATGCCAGGGCGACGATCAGCGCCCCAACGGTCAGGCCGGTACGGGCTCGATCGCGGCCCAGGTTCGCGCGCCCGAGCATCCCCTCCGCCCCGAAGAACCACTCAAAGGGACGGCCGACCATCCGTGCGAGCGGCTGGAGCAGGAGCGCGGTCGCCCCCGTCCCGGCGACCAGGATCGCCAGCGCCCCGACCACCGCCAGCGGTGAGAACTCGCCGCGCTCCAGCGGGTAGAGCGCGGCCCCGATAACGAGGACGAGGGCCTCAAGCACGACGATCCAGCGCAACCGTGCCCACAGGCCGCGCCCCGGCTGCCGGCTGGATCGCAGCGCGTCGAGCGGAGAGACGCGGCTGGCGCCGATGGCCGGGATGGTCGAGGCTGCCGCGGTCACCGCCACGCCCATCAGCAGGGCCATTCCCAGCGCGAGCGGGTTGAGCGGAAGCCCGGTCACCAGCACCGCCCGGGTCGATCGCAGGAACCCGATGGCGAGGGCCGCGAGGCCAATCCCCAGAGCAGTGCCGAGCACGCTTCCGATCAGCCCGATGACGATCCCCTGCCGCAGGAAGAGACCCCGCACCTGCCCACGTGTCGCCCCGGCGGCGCGCAGCAGGCCGATCTCCCGCGTTCGCTCCGTCACGGTCATCGCCAGCGTGTTGGCCACCAGGAACGCACCGACCAGCAGGGCGATCAGGCCGAACACGAACGAGATCCCGGCGAACCCCGCCTGGGCACGGCCGAGCTGTCGCGCGGCATCGGCGGCGGTCTCGACGATGAATGGCTCCGTGAGTTCCCGATCGAGCGCGTTCTGGACGTCCTCCACGCGGCCAGGGGCCAGCTGCAGGTCCACGTAGGTGACCGGTGCCGGTACCTCGAAGGCGGTGGTCAGGGTTGATCGATGCATCACCAGCACGTTGCCATGGGAGAGAGCGCCGACCCCCAGATCGCCCAGCAGCCCCACGATGCGCACCGGCGGCACGTCCTCGCGATGTCCGGTGAGGATCAGTTGGTCGCCCAACCCGAGCCCGTTGGCCCGCGCCCAGGCAGCATTGACGAGCGCGTCAGTCGGGCTGTCAGGGGTGAGGAAGGCGCCCGCCTCCAGGTCGTAGGTGCGGATGGCGGCCTCGTCCTTCGCGTCCACGCCGATGGCCAGCAGAAGGCTGAAGACGTCCTCCTTGCGAGGATCGGGCAGTGTCGAGACGGTGAGGCGCCGCTCGGCGACCGCCGCCGCGCCCAGGACGGCGGGGATCTGGCGCAAGGTGGTGATCGCCCGGGGAGAGAAGCCGACCGGATCGAAGGCTCGCACCCGCAGCTCGGCCCTGCCCATCAGCTGTGCGGCGGCACGTTCGACCGCCTCGGAGGCGGCCTGGTTGGCAAGCAGCGTGCCGGCGACCACGGCCACCCCCAGCGCCACGCCGAGAACCGTGAGGCCGGTCCGGAGCCGGCGCGCAACGAGGCCGCGCCAGGCCAGCGCCGCCAGGTGCATCGGTCTAGAGGCCCAGGGCGGCCAGACGGGCGATGAGCGCTCGAGCCTCGTGATCGCGGCGACGCCCGAGGACGATCTCCTCGCGGATGCTGCCGTCGCGAACGACCAGCACCCGGTCCGCGTACGCGGCCGCCCGTGCATCGTGCGTCACCAGCACGATCGTCTGGCCGAGGCGGTCGCACGAGTCCCAGATGAGATCGAGGATCTCGGTGCCGGTCGTGTAGTCCAGGTTGCCGGTCGGCTCGTCGGCGAGCAGGATCGCCGGCTCGGGAGCCAGCGCTCGAGCGAGCGCCACGCGCTGCTGCTCACCGGCGGAGAGCTGATCCGGGCGATGGGCGGCCTTGTCCTCCAGGCCGACCAGGGCGAGCAGCTCCTGCACGCGCTGGCGGTGCTGCCCGAGTGACTCGCCGGCGATCAGGAATGGCAGCGCCACGTTCTCGGCGACGTTGAGCAGCGGGATCAGGTTGAAGAACTGAAAGACAAAGCCGGTCTTGTCACGACGGGTGAGGGTCGCCTGCTCATCGTTGAGCTGGCTGACGTTCACGCCGTCGATCACCACCTCGCCACTGGTGGGACGATCGAGTCCGCCGAGCAGGTGGAGCATGGTTGACTTGCCGGAGCCCGAGCTGCCCATGATCGCCACGAACTCGCCCTTGCTCACCGACAGGGAGACGCCTCGCAACGCCTCCACCGAGCGTCCGCCCAGCGGGTAGCTCTTGACCAGGTTGTGTGCTTCGAGGATCACCGTCATCGTCGCCAGTCTAGCGGCGGAGTTCGGACCGGCGCGCACCACGCGGTGAAGCGCCGCTTGATGGGGAGCCGATCAACCGAGGAAGAAGCCGAGCAGCGAACCCAGCACCGTCTCGAAGATGCCGCGCTCCTCTGACGCCGCAGCCTGCACCCGCAGGCTCGGCGTGGCCGCCACCGGCGAACCGTTGAGCGCGAAGTGTCCAGGGTCAACCAGGTCGGTGGCGGCCGATGCCGTCGGGGACGGCGTCGGCTCCACGGTTGGGCTGACGGTCGCCTCAGCCGTGCGGGTCGGGTCCACGGTTGGCGATGGGTTGAATGTCGGCACTGTGGTTGCGGCCGGCTTTGGGGTTGGCTTGGGCGTGGCAGCCGGAGGCGGCGCGGTCGGCTTGGGCGTGGCAGCCGGCGGTGGCGGTGTCGCGGGTGGCGGTGTCGCGGGTGGCGGTGTCGCGGGTGGCGGCGTGGCGGCGGCCTGCGCCTGCATGAAGAGCTCGGTGTAGACGCGCGGGCTGCGCAGCTTGCCCAGGAAGCTCACGTTGTCCGCCCCGTAGGCGCCGACGCCACCGTGCGTCCAGCTCGGCTCGAGGATGTTCGCACGATGGCCCTCGGAGGCCATGAAGCCTTCGTGGATCTTGATCGGGCTATCGGCGTCCGAGTAGCCGTTGTTCCAGCCGATGTTCTCGCCGGCCCATACGTACTTCAGGCCGTTGGTGTCGTACCAGTGATAGACCTGATAGTTGGTACCGAGCACGGTGTGATTGAAGTAGTCGCGGTCGACCATATCCTTGCTGCGCCATCGGGCCAGGCTGACCAGGGTGGCGTGCTGCGTGAGCGGATTGCGGCCGTTGTTGACGCGGGCGCCATTGAGCAACTGCCAGACGGTCGCCTCGGCCGACGACTGATTCCACCCGGTGGCCGGCTGCGGCGTCCACGCCAGCAGGGCCGCCGCGAGTAGCGCGGTGCCCGACAGCCCCAGGGCGCGGGCCACCACTCGACGCGGCTGACGTCGTTTGAACGCGGTGATCGGCATGCCATGACCCTACGGTCGGGCCAACGCGGAGTCTGTAGCACGGTGGTCCCTGCCACGAGGCAGGACGATCGGCACGGATTCGCGCAACATGCTCCAACGCGAACGAGCGCGAGTATTATGGACGCGACATGGCAACCGTCACATTCGACCACCTGTACAAGCGCTACGGCACAGAGGTGATCGCGGTCAACGACCTGAGTCTGGAGATCGCCGATGGCGAATTTCTGGTCCTGGTCGGGCCCTCCGGCTGCGGCAAGACGACTGCGCTGCGCTGCGTTGCCGGCCTCGAAGAGATCAGCGAAGGGAACATCCTGATCGGCGACCGCGTGGTGAACGAGGTTGCTCCCAAGGACCGTGACATTGCCATGGTCTTCCAGAGCTACGCCCTCTATCCACACATGACCGTCTACGACAATATGGCCTTTGGCCTGAAACTGAGGAAGACCCCCAAGGCCGATATCGACCGGCGGGTGCGCGCCGCGGGCGACATTCTCGACCTGGCCCCATATCTCGACCGCAAGCCGAAGGCACTTTCGGGCGGCCAGCGACAACGTGTCGCGCTCGGTCGCGCCATCGTCCGCGAGCCCGCCGTGTTCCTGATGGACGAGCCGCTCTCCAACCTGGACGCCAAGCTCCGCGTGCAGACGCGTGCCGAGATCTCCCGGCTGCGCCACCGACTGGGCACCACCACCGTCTACGTGACCCACGACCAGATCGAAGCGATGACCATGGGCGACCGGATCGCGGTCATGAAGGACGGCCTCCTCCAGCAGGCCGGCACGCCGGCGGAGCTGTACGACCATCCGACAAACGTGTTTGTGGCCGGGTTTATCGGGTCACCTTCGATGAACTTCGCGACCGCGCAGGTCGAGGGCAACACGCTCCGCTTCGGGACCGCCAGCGCGGCCTTGGGCGGAGCCGCCGAGTTCGCGTCCCGGCGAGGAAGCGGGTCTGAGCTGGTTGTCGGCTTCCGCCCAGAGCACCTCGAGATCGGCGAGGCGGGTGACGGCGCGCTGCATATCCCGGCGTCGGTAGACGTGGTCGAGTACCTCGGCAACGACGAACTGCTCCACGCCCAGGCCGACGGCCGCGAGATCGTGGCCCTGGTTGATGCGTCGAAGCGGGTGCAGGTCGGCGATTCGATCGAGTTCACCGTGCCGCTCGACAAGGTGCACCTCTTCGACCCGACCACCGAGCAGCGCCTCACCAGCTGATCCCCGGACCCGGAAGTGCGGTCCGGTGCAGTTGCATCGGTCGCGCATCGTGTCCCGGCCGATTACGCCTTCCG
>JAOUHE010000179.1 GCA_029865285.1 Chloroflexota bacterium | reverse complement strand
TTCCGACGACAAGCGCCTCTTCGTACAGCGGCCCTTCTGCGATCGTGGATCCGTCCGCGCCCAGCAGCCGCGAGCCGCCCCAGAAGGTGAGCCCCTCCTCGTTCCCGACCCGGTTGCAGAAGGCGACCGCCACCGTGCCGAGCAGGGCGTAGGTGTCCTGCATCTTGTGCCAGCCCGCGATCGCCGCCAGTCCGGCCGCGCTCCCCGGCGCGCGCGCCGGACCGGCCGCCAGGTTGACCAGGAGCGTGGCGCCATCCTGCGCCTGGATCATGGGCAGGCTCGCGTGCCAGAAGTCCTCGCAGATGCTCAGGCCGATGCGGCCGAGCGGCTCCCCCACCTCCTCGGTCCGGATCCGGTCGCCGGCACGGGTGAAGCGCCCCTCGTCGAACATGCCGTAGGTGGGGAGATACACCTTGCGGTGCAGCCCGATCAGCTCGCCGTCACGCAGCAGCACCGCGCTGTTGCAGAACCGATGCGCATCGGTCTCCTCGACGAAGCCGATGGCCACCAGCATCCCCGGTGCCTCCCGACTGAGGGCCGCCAGGCGCGAGTCGGAGGCGTGCATCGCGACGTCGGGGACGAGGTCGCCCAACAGGTAGCCGGTGAGCGCCAGCTCGGGGAAGGCGGTGAGCGACGCGCCCTCAGTTGCCGCGCGCCGCAGCCAGCCGCGGGCCAACTCGAGGTTGGCGTCCAGCTCGCCGAGGCGAGGGGCAAGCTGAGCGAGAGCGATTCGATACTCCACGCGGTGAATGCTACAACCGGCCCCCGTCTCCGCCCGGGCGCCGGAACGGCGGGGCGACGTCGCCAGACTCGGGCACGCGTGACGTCACCACCGGGGCGACCGCTTCGCCGCCACCCGCTCGGGCCGAGCTCTCCGCCGCGGCCGTCGCGATCAGCTTGTCGCGGCGTACTGGTTCGAGCAGTTCTTCGGCAAAGTGGCAGGCGACCTCACGCCCAGGTCTGACCGGCAGCTGGCGCAGCGCGGGGCGCTCCGTAGCGCAGCGGTCCGGGTTACCGAGCTGTTGACGCAGCCAGCAGCGCGTGTGGAACCGGCAGCCCGACGGCGGGTTCACCGGCGAGGGCACGTCGCCAACCAGGATGATCCGCTTGCGGCGCCCCTTCACACTCGGGTCGGCAATCGGCACCGCCGAGAGCAAGGCGATGGTGTACGGGTGGATCGGCTCGCGGTAGATATCGAGCGACGGCGCCACTTCGGCGATGGCTCCGAGGTACATCACCGCCACTCGATCGCTGATGTGCTCGACAACGCCCATGTTGTGCGCCACGAACAGGTAGGTCAGCCCGAGCTCACGCTGGAGAGAGCGGAGCAGGTTCAGAACCTGCGCCTGGATGCTCACATCGAGTGCGCTCACCGGCTCGTCGCAGACCAGCAGGTCCGGCGCGAGCACCAGCGCTCGCGCGATCCCGATCCGCTGCCGCTGCCCGCCGCTGAATTCGTGCGGGTAGCGGCGCGCGTGGTACGGCTGCAATCCCACCATCTCCATCATGCGAGCCACCTTGTGGCGCTGCTCCGCCGGCGTCCCCATGCCATGGATGCGCAGCCCCTCACCGATCGCGGTCCCGATCGGTGAGCGGGGGTCGAGGCTGGCGTAGGGATCCTGGAAGATGATCTGGATGCGGCGTCGGAACGGCTTGAGCGCCTTCCCGTGCAGGCGCGTCAGGTCGACCCCCTCTTCGCCGCCGAAGACGATCCGGCCCGCAGTCGGCTCGATCAGGCGCAGGATCAGCCGCCCCACGGTGGTCTTGCCGCAGCCCGACTCCCCCACCAGGCCGAGCGTCTCGCCGCGATTGATGGTGAAGCTCACGTCGTCGACCGCTTTCACCTCAGCGACCTTGCGCTGCAGGATGCCGCCGGTGATCGGGAAGAACTCGGAGAGATGCTCGACCTTGACGAGCGGCGGTCCGCCGGATGGGTCCTGGTGCGTCATGAGACGGCCTCCGGCCGGTGGTAGATCCAGCACCGAACGTCGTGGCCGCCCGAATCGGCGTGGGCCGGCAGCAGCTCCGGGTGGATCTCCTCGCAATGTGGAACCGACTGCTCGACCCGCGCCACGCAGCGCGGAGCGAAGCGGCAGGCCGGCGGCAGATCGACGAGGTTCGGCACGTTGCCCGGGATGGTGGTCAACGCGTCCTGCTGCACGCCCAGGATCGGCACCGAACCGATCAGGCCTCGCGTGTAGGGATGCTTGGGATCGGCGTAGAGAGCCGCCACGTCGGTCTGTTCAACGATCTCGCCGGCGTACATGACCGCAACCCGGTCGCACATCTCGGCCACCACGCCGAGGTCGTGCGTGATCAGGATGATCGCAGTGCCGGTCTCGCGCTGCAGTTCACGCATCAGGTCCAGGATCTGCGCCTGAATCGTCACGTCGAGCGCGGTGGTCGGCTCGTCGGCGATGAGCAGCTCGGGCTCACAGGCAAGCGCCATCGCGATCATGACCCGCTGAGCCATGCCGCCGGAGAGCGAATGCGGGAACGAGTCCAGGCGGCGGAGCGGATCCGGAATGCCGACCATCTCCAGGAGCTCGGCTGCGCGGGCGCGGGCGGCTCGCTTCTTCATGTTCCGATGGAGCTGCAGCACCTCGCTCACCTGCCAGCCGACGTCGAACACCGGATTCAGCGAGCTGGTCGGCTGCTGGAAGATCATGCTGATCCGGTTGCCGCGCAGCTCGCGCATCTCCTTCTGCGTGACCGTCAGCAGGTCGCGGCCGTCGAACAGCACCTGGCCCGACTCGATCTCTCCCGGAGGCGCCACGAGGCGCAGGAGGGAGAGGCTGGTCACGGTCTTGCCGCAGCCGGACTCGCCGACCAGCCCAAGGATCTCGCCCCGGTCCACGTGGAAGCTCACGCCGTCCACCGCCCGCACCACGCCGTCTCGCGTTCGGAAGCTCGTGCTGAGCCCCTTGACGTCGAGCAACCGGTCTCCTGCGCTTCCCACGCGGCGACGCACCGCTCGTGGCTCCCGCTGCTCAGCGATGGTCATCGGTTGAGCCTCGGGTCGAGCGCGTCACGCAGGCCGTCGCCGAGCAGGTTGAACCCCAGCACCGTCAAGGACAGAGCGATCCCCGGAGCGATGATCAGGTGTGGCGCGTTGAAGAGTTGATTGCGCTCGACACCGATCATCGAGCCCCACTCCGCCAGCGGCGGCTGGGCGCCGAGGCCGAGGAACGAGAGCGCGGCCACATCCAGGATCGCACCGGCGATGCCAAGGGTCCCCTGGACGATGAGCGGCGTCAGGGCGTTCGGGAGGATGCGGCGCAGCAGGATGCCGCCCGATGACTCGCCCAGCGCCCGCGAGGCGACCACGAAGTCGCGCTCCTTGATCGACAGGACCGACGCGCGCATGACGCGGGCGTAGACCGGAATGGCCACGATGCCGATGGCCAGCTGGGCGTTCAGGAGACCCGGTTTGAGAATGGTGACGATGGCGATCGCCAGCACCAGGGACGG
>JAOUHE010000267.1 GCA_029865285.1 Chloroflexota bacterium | reverse complement strand
CATGAGCCGCATGATCACGTTGTCGGTCCAGCCACCCGCGTAGCCCGCAACCGCGCCGAGCAGCGTCCCGATGATGATCGCGAAGCCGACCGTCAGGACTCCGACCTGCAGCGAGATCCGCGACCCGTACACCACGCGGCTGAACACGTCCCGACCGTTGCGATCGATACCGAGGAGGTGTTGTGGGCGTGTCTCCGGGCAGCCGAGCAGGTGAATGCACGGTCCCTTGAGCTCGGGCGGCGCGTCCGGCGCGAGCAGCCCCTCGTCGATGCCGATGGTCGAGTCCGGGTCGTGGGTGGCAACCAGCGGCGCGGCGACCGCCATGAACACCAGGAGGCTGAGCAGCGCCAGCCCGACCTGGGCGACGCGCTGCGCGAGGACGTTCCGCAGCGCGTCGCGCCACAGGTTCGCCGGGCGATCGACGATGGGCTCGTCGACGCCCGGAAGAAGCGCGCTCATGCCGCCATCACTGGAGCCGGATCCGTGGATCCAGGAACCCGTAGCTGATGTCCACCAGCAGATTGACCGTCACGTAGATCACCGCGGTGACCAGGGTCAGCCCCTGCACCACCGCGTAGTCGCGCGCGGTCACCGACTCGGTGATCATCTTCCCGATCCCCGACAGGCCGAAGATGCTCTCGGTCAGCACCGCGCCGGCGAGCAGCCCGCCGAGCGAGAGCCCGATGACGGTCACCACCGGCAGGATCGCGTTGCGCAGGCCGTGTCGCAGCACGACGCCCCGCTCACCCAGCCCCTTTGCCCGTGCGGTCCGGATGTAGTCCTGGCCAAGAACCTCGAGCAGGCTGGAGCGCGTCATGCGCGCGATGATCGAGAGCGGGATGGTGCCCAGCGCGACGGCCGGCAGGATCAGGTGGCGCAGCGCGTCACCCAGCACCTCCCACTGGCCGGTGAGCAGGCTGTTGAGGACGTACATGTTCGAGACGAAGTCGACGATGGAGCGCAGCGGCCCTTCGGCCTCGCTCATCCCCCAACTCTCCGCCAGCGGGATCACGCTGATCCCGGCGGTCAGTCGGCCGCCCGGCGGCAGCGCGAACGGCGAGTCTTTGAGCACGACCGCGAAGAACCAGATGAAGACCAGGCCGAGAACGAAGACCGGCGTCGAGACACCGATGTTGGCACCGATCATGGTGCCCACGTCGACGGCCGAGTTGCGGCGCGATGCCGCGATCACCCCGAACAGGATTCCCAACAGCGTGGCCAGCGTCAGTGCAAAGAAGGTCAGTTCCAGGGTGAGCGGCAGACGCTCGACCAGGATCTCCGACACCGGGCGGCCCTGGCTGATCGAGTCGCCCAGGTCGCCGCCGGCGATATCGGTCAGGTAGATCCAGAACTGCGCAGGGATTGGCTGGTCAAGCCCGAATCGGGCATTGAAGACTGCGCATGCCTCGGGCGTGGCTCGCTCCTGGAGAGCCGCCACGCAGGGATCGCCGGGCAGCAGCCGTGCGACCGCGAACACGACGAAGACGATCCCGAACAGGACCGGGATGGTCAGCAGCACCCGCCGCAGGATGAAGCGCAGCATCGCCGGAGTGTAGCCGCTGGAATTGACGCGGGGTACGCGAAGGGCGCCGCCCGGAGGCGGCGCCCTTCATGGCCTTCAGGGTGCGTGGTCAGGCCACGCGAGCGTTACTCCGCGTTGAGGAACGCGGCCCAGTCCGCGCCCCAGTACTCGAACGATCCGGTGCGGCCGATGTGGAGCGGGTGCGCCGCATCCCATTGGACCGCGAAGGAGAGGACGACATCGTTGGCGTCGAAGTGAGCGCCATCGTGGAAGGTCACGCCACTGCGCAGTGCGCAGGTCCAGACCGTCGCATCGTCGTTGGCCGTGCATTCTGTCGCGAGCGCGGGCTGGGCGGCGGTCCCGCCGGTCTCGTACTCGTACAACGGCTCGTTGATCTGCTCGCACACGCGGAGCGTCTCACCGTCCGTCTCGTCTGCGCAGTACAGGGAGAGCGGGTAGGCGTTCTGCATCCAGACGAACT
>JAOUHE010000114.1 GCA_029865285.1 Chloroflexota bacterium | reverse complement strand
CGGAGCCCCGGTCAGCGCCGCTACCACCGAGCCAAGGCGGACCGCCTCGGGGAGCGCGAGGAGGGCGGCATCAGCCAGCGATTCCGGCACGACCGCGGTCAGACCGATCCCCATGTTGAAGGTGCGCAGCATCTCGTCCTCGGCGATCCCGCCGCGCTGCTGGATGAGGCGGAAGATCGGGCTCACCGGCCACGAGCCGGTCTCGACCTCGACCCCCAACTCCGCTGGCAGCGTCCGCGGGATGTTGCCTTCCCAGCCCCCGCCGGTGAGGTGCGCGAGCGCCCCGATGTCGCCACCTGCCGCCCGCAGCGCGCGGCGCAGGATGCGGATCTCGTCGAGGTATGACCGATGGGGCTCGAGCAACGCCTCGCCGATCGTCCCGGACAGCCCGGACGCGGCCAATTGCCACTCCTCGGGCGGGAGGATCCGACGGGCCAGCGAGTAGCCGTTGGTATGCAGGCCGGACGAGGGGAGGCCGATCAGGGTGTCGCCGGCCCGCACGCTCGACCCATCGATGAGATCGGCGCGCGCCACCACGCCCACGATGAAGCCGGCCAGGTCGTAGTCGTCGATCTGGTAGAGGTCCGGTAGCTCAGCCGTCTCGCCGCCGACCAGCGCCACCCCGGCCGCCGCGCAGGCGTTGGCGATGCCGGCGACGATCTCCTCGGCGATCTCGGCCCGCAGTCGGCCGACCGCCAGGTAGTCGAGGAAAAAGAGCGGGTCGGCCCCCTGCACGGCGATGTCGTTGATGCAGTGGTTCACCAGGTCGACGCCGATCGTGTCGTGACGCCCAAGGGCGATGGCGACCTTGAGCTTCGTGCCCACGCCATCGGTTGAGGCGACCAGCACCGGGTCGGGGTGCGCCGACGGGTCGAACCGGAAGAGACTGCCGAAACCACCCACCCCACCGAGAACCGACGGCGTGGTGGTGGTGGCCGCCACGCCGGCGATGAGATCGACCGCGCGCCGCGCTTCGTCGATATCGACGCCGGCCTCGCGGTAACTCCTGGTCATGCCGTCTACCCGCGCTCGAGGGCGAACTTGTCGACGTCGAGCGGGACGTCGATCGGATAGCGTCCGTCGAAGCAGGCGGTGCAGTTGCGCTCCTTGTCTCCGCCGACCGCGTCGAGCAGCCCGTCCTGGGACAGGTAGCCGAGCGAGTCGGCGCCGATCGCGGTGCGGATCCCCTCGAGCGACATGTTCGCCGCGATCAGCTCGGCGCGGCGGCCGGTGTCGACCCCCATGTAGCAGGGGAAGCGCATCTGCGGCGAGTGGATGCGAACATGCACCTCGCGCGCGCCCGCCCGACGCAACATGCCGACGATCGGTGCGGTCGTGGTGCCACGCACGATCGAGTCGTCGACCACCACCACCCGCTTGTCGGCGAGCACCTCGGGCAGCGGGTTGAACTTCAGCCGCACCGATGCCTCGCGGGAGGTCTGGGCCGGCTGGATGAACGTGCGTCCGACGTAGCGGTTCTTGATCAGCCCCTCGCGGAACGGCAGCCCCGACTGCTCCGCGTACCCGAGCGCTGCCGGCACCGCGGAGTCGGGAACCGGGATCACCAGGTCTGCCTCCGCCGGGTGCTCGATGGCCAGGCGGCGGCCCATCCGCAGTCGTGCCTCGTACAGCAGCCGGCCGCCGATGACGCTGTCGGGGCGTGCCAGGTAGACGAACTCGAAGACGCACAGGCGCTCCGACGAGCCGAGTGCCGAGCCGTGGATCGTCGGGCGATGCGAGTGGACACCGTCATCGTCGATCGTCAGGATCTCCCCCGCCTCGACGTCCCGGACGAAGACCGCACCCATGGCGTCGAGCGCGGCGCTCTCCGACGCCACCGCCCAGCCGAGTGGACGACCATCGGGCGCCTGCACCCGTCCCAGGGCGAGCGGCCGAAAGCCGATCGGGTCGCGCGCCGCGATCAGCGCACGCTCGGTCAGCATGGTGAACGTGTACGCCCCGGCGGCGCGGTGGAAGGCGTGCTCCACCCGCTGCGCCCAGCTGCGGCCCGGCGCGTGGGCGATCAACTTGGTCAGCACCTCCGTATCGCTGGCGGTGACGAATTCGACCCCCTGCTCGGTCAATCCGTCCCGCAACCAGGCCGCGTTGGTCAGGTTGCCGTTGTGGCCGAGCATCAGCTCACCCAACTCGCTCCGTGCGTACACCGGCTGGACGTTGGGGAGGCTGTTGGATCCGGTGGTGCTGTACCGGGTATGACCGATGACAAGGTGAGCAGCCGGGGCCTCCGAGCCTCCGATCTCCGCGTCGTGGCCGAGACGGGCCAGCGTCTCCTCGTCGAAGACCTGGCTGACCAGTCCCATCCGCTTGTGCAGGGTGAGCTGCGTCCCGTTGGAGGCGGCGATGCCGGCCGACTCCTGGCCACGGTGCTGGAGCGCGTGCAGGCCGACATAGGCCATCTGCACGACCGGGGCTCCCGGGGCGAAGACGCCGACCACGCCGCACTCCTCACGCGGACCGTGCGGCTCGTACAGCGGCAACTCGACAGGATGCAGCTCGGCCTCGGTCGGGGTTGCGGTGGGCGCGAGCCGACGCACGCTAGGTCAACAACACACGTGGGCGAGGCACCGCCAGATGATACCGGAGCGATCGCCGAGCCCACGCCGGTTCCCGTGGCCACTCGACCGGACCGGAGTACCAGGCGAGTACCGAACCGGACCGCACCACGCCGAAGGTGGGCGAAATAGCCGAAGTGCCGCGACGCACCGCGGACCATCGGGTCATGGCTGGTGCTGCCCTCCTGGGCCATCGTTGCTGCCTGGGAACCTGACCGTCAACGCTGGAGTGAAATGCTGCGACTCGTGCGGGCCTTGGGGTTCGCGGCCCCGCTGGCCATCGTTCTGCTGGCCCTGGTCGCCATGACGGTCGTGCCGGCTGCCGGGCGCGAGCGCTTCGTCTTCCTTTCGGTAGCGTTCCTCGCCGCTGGAGCCGGCATAACCGCCATGGCCCTCGCCGCGTGGAGTTACTTCGCGTGGCGTCTGAACGGGATCGCCGCGGCGCTCGAGGCGACCCTGCTGGCGGACGCTCCCGTCACCCTTCGTGAACGGGGCGTTTCTGCCGAGCGACGCCTGGCCCGGGCGTTCAATGCGGCCGCGGGGGCATTCCTGCAGGTCGAGGCGAGTGCAACGCACGACCGATTGACGGGGGTCGCCAACCGCGAGACGCTGCTCACCACGCTGGTGATGGAGATCGAGCGTGCCACCCGTCATCACAAGTGGCTCTCCCTGGCATTCATCGACATCGACCGCTTCAAGCCGATCAACGACACCTACGGGCACAACTCAGGGGATGTCGTCCTCCGCCAGATCGCGGCGCTGATCGGCGAGAACATCCGGGCCAGCGACCTCTTCGGCCGGTATGGCGGCGAGGAGTTCATGCTGATCCTTCCCGAGACCAACCCCGAAGACGCGACGGTCCTGGCCGAGAAACTGCGGGATGCCGTGCAGCAGCACCCGCTCACGATCGCCGGTGGCCAGGTTGTCAGACTGACCATCAGCATCGGTGTCGCGGGCGAGGTGGGCTCTCAGCTCCAGGTTGATCGGCTGGTCGACCAGGCCGATGCGGCGATGTACGCCGCCAAGTCGCTCGGCCGCAACCGCACCTACCAGTACCGTGCCGTCGACGACGAGGCCCCGGTTCGGCGGGCTCCCATCTCCGCCGAGGGTCGGGCCGCCGCCACCGCGATCGGCCGGTGGGCCAGTGACACGGCGACCGAGGCGCTCGCCTCCGTCCTGGCGCCGCAGCCAGATCACCGCGGCCGCCCCTCCGACATGATCGCCGCGCTGGCGACCGGCATCGCCCTGCAGATGGGTCTTCCGAAGGATGAGATCGAGCGGATCCGGATCGCGAGCCTGCTGCACGACCTGGGCAAGCTTGCCGTCCATTCGGAGATTCTTGACAAGCCGACCAGGCTGACCGACGGCGAGTGGCAGTCGATCGGCGAGCACCCGCGCATCGGTCAGGTGATCCTCGAACAGGCGACCAGCCTGCGCGACGCGATCCCGGTGGTCCTCCATCACCACGAGCGCTTCAACGGTGGCGGCTACCCGCATGGGCTCAAGGGTCCGGAGATCCCGATCGGTGCCCGAATCGTGGCAGTCGCCGACGCCTACCACGCCATGATCAACAAGCGACCGTACTCGACGGCCCGAGCACATCACGATGCGCTCGACGAGCTGCGCAAGTATTCGGGAACCCAGTTCGATCCTGAAGTCGTCGACCTCTTCTGCGTCATGTACGCCGACGGCGTGCCTGCCGATGGACTCGAGGAGGTCAACAGGTTGCACGAGCGGGCGCGAGGCGGCCTCTCACGGATCGGCCCACGGGCCTTTCCATCCGGCCACCAGAACGATCATCCCCACCCCGATCCGGTCGAGGACGCACCCCCGATGCCTCGGTCGCGTCCGACGGCACTGCGCGCTACCGAGCGCGAACCGGAGCGATCCGTCCGGGACGCTGCGGGCTAGCACTCCCCGCTAGAAGGGCCTCGTCCAGGCCTCGACGAGGGCGGGCAGAGTCAGGCCGACGTCCGGACCCGGGCCGCTGATCGTCAGCGCGGCGCCGCCGGCAACCCCAAGCCGCTCGGCCCCCACACCGGCCCGCGAGGCGGCCTCCGACAGCTGGGCAACGCGGGCGTCCCCCACGGCCACCAGCACCCTGCCGCCCTGCTCGCCGAAGATGGCAGCGGTCGGCCAGGCCGCGGCTTCCCCGGTCAGCTCAATACGCGCCCCGCACCCTGACGCGATCGCCATGCGGGACAGCGCGACGCCCAGGCCCCCGACCGACAGGTCGTGCGCCCCGGCCACGGCGCCCGCTGCCGCGAGGCGGTTGAGAAGCAGGACCAGGTCTGCCGCCGCGGAAACGTTCAGCCTCGGGCGCCCTCCGGACCGACCCCGACGCCACGCCAGCTCGGAGGCGGCCAGCGCGTCGGGCTCCCAAGCCTGCTCGCCCAGGAGCCAGATCTGGTCGCCGTCTCGCCACCGCATCGGCACCGCGGTCGAACGATCCTCGATCAGGCCGACCATGCCGACCACCGGCGTGGGCAGGATCGGTCCGTCGGGGGTTTCGTTATAGAGGCTCACGTTGCCGGACACGATCGCGAGACCGAGCGTCCGGCAGGCGTCCCCCATGCCGGCGGTCGCCTCGCTGAGCTGCCAATAACCGACGAGCTCCTCGGGCGAGCCGAAGTTGAGGCAGTTGGTAACGCCGATCGGCGTGGCTCCCACGCAGGCGACGTTGAGGGCACCCTCGACGACCGCAGCCGCCCCCGCCAGCCGCGGATCCAGCGAACCGATCCGTCCCGGCCCATCGAGCGCGAGTGCGAGCGCCCCGCGGGTGCCCTTGATGCGCAACAGCGCTGCGTCGCCCGACCCGGGACCGACGAGGGTGTTCGTGCCATTCATGTGGTCGTATTGCTGCCAGACCGGCTTGCGGCTGCGGGCGTTTGCGCTGCCGAGCAGCTCGAGCAGGGTCTCGGCGG
>JAOUHE010000113.1 GCA_029865285.1 Chloroflexota bacterium | reverse complement strand
CAGTCGTAGTCCCGCGCCGCGCGCTTTGCGCTGCGCGACATCGCTGCGAGGCGCACCGGATCGGAGAGGAGGTTTCGGAGCGCCTCTGCCATGGCTGCCGGGATGGGATCGCACAGGAGCCCATCCACGCCGTCCCGGACGAGCGCGGAGGCGGCACTCATCGGGCCACGCGCCACGAGCGGCACGGTGCCGCACGCCTGCGCTTCGGCCACCGTGATGCCGAATCCCTCGCGTGCCGAGGGCATCACGAGCACGCTGGCGGCCTTCATGGTGGCGTAGAGGCGCGCGTCCTCGACTCGGCCTGCGAACGTGACCCGCGTGCCGAGTCCCAACTGCTCGGCCCGCTGCTCGAGGGCGGCGCGCTCCGGTCCGTCCCCGATGATCGTGCAGCGCAGCTCCGGGAAGCTGCCGTCCAGCGCATGGATCGCGTCGAGCAGCAGGTCCACGCGCTTCTCATCGATCAGACGGCCGACAAAGACGACGTCGACTCGTTTCGCCGTCCGCCGTGTTCCATTGATGGCGTCGAGGTGCACGCCGTTGCCCACGATCCAGTCACTGCTCTCGGACGGGAGTCCCATCCGACGGGCCGTGAATTCGGATACCGGCACCGTGACGTCGCCGAGCCGACGCGATCCGGCCTCGAGCGCTCGGGCGACGCGTGCCACGATCGGGCGCCGCGGCAGGTAGTCGTGCCAGTGCTCGCCCCAGAACTCGTGCCAGGTGGCGACCAGCGGTGTGCGCGTGACGCGGGAGCCAAGCCAGGAGGCGTAGAGCGGCAGATACGGCGTGGCGGAGCAGTCGATCACGTCCCACCGCTGGCGCAGCAGGACGGGGAGTAGACGTGCGCTGAAGGCCACCGCCTCTCGGACGGTCCGCTTCCCATCCGTGCCGTACAGGGCGGGCGGGTGCCCCACGCCGTGCAGGGTGATCCCATCCTCAACGATCTGATCCGGGCCGTCCCAGAATCGCCAGGTCACGTAGTGGACCTCGTGGCGTTCGGCGAGGCGTTTGGCGAGCTCGTGATACCGCTTCTCGGCGCCACCGGTGACGTACGGGTACAGCGCGTCGTACACCAGGCCGATGCGCAGAGGGGCGGGACTCACGGCGATTCCACGGTGACGATCAGGAAGCCCGCCATCCCAAGTTCGGCGCCGACGATCAGCAGGGTCTGGGCGAGGGCTGCCATCTGCCCTCCCATCGCGATCTCGGACCCCGATGCCCAGATCACGAACAGCAGCCCGTCGATCAGCAGACCGGCGAAGAAGAAGAGCGCCGCGAGCGCCAGGACACCCTCCAGGTGAAACCAGCGACGGTAGAGGCGAACCCAGCGATCCTCGTTGCGGAATCCGTGGCTGGCGCCATAGAGCTTGGCTACCACGCCGACCAGGGCCGAATTGACCCCAATCGCCAGCAGGATCGTGCCGGCGAAGACGGGCTGCCACGAGAGCGAGCCGATCTCCACCCCGGTGGGTGCCACGAACGACAGGATGGAGGTGACGAGGCCCAGGGCAATCATCGCCAGCCCGGGCAGGGTGAAGAGGAAGTCGGGTGCCGCAACCAGGAGGAAGCGGATGTGGCGCCAGCCGTCGCGCACCGTGTTCAGCTTGCTCTCGCCCTGTCGCACGTTGTACGGGGCGGGCACTTCGGTGATGGTCATGCCGGCCCGCGCCGCGCTGACGATCATCTCCGACGCAAGCTCCATCCCGCCCGAGCGCAGCTGCAGCCGCTCTGGCACGCTGCGACGGAAGGCGCGCAGGCCGCTCTGGCTGTCCCCGATTCGCGTGCCGAAGAAGAGCCGGATGACGAAGTTGATGATCGGGCTGCCGATGTACCGATGCGCCCATGGCATGGCACCCTGCGAGATGCCGCCGGCGAAACGGTTGCCGACGACCATGTCGGCGCCGTGCTTGAGGGGCTCGATCAGGGCCGAGAGATCGCTGAAATCGTAGGTATCGTCGGAGTCGCCCATCACGATGATTTCGCCGCGCGCCTCGCTGAAGCCGCGCAGGTAGGTCTGGCCGTAGCCACGACGCCGCTCGTGAACCACGCGGGCTCCCGCCTCCTCCGCCAGTTCGACGCTGCGGTCACTTGACCCGTTGTCGACGACCAGCACCTCACCCTGGAGACCGGCGCTGTCGAGCCAACCACGCGCCTTGCGGACACAGACGGCGACCGTCTGCTCTTCGTTGAGGCACGGCATCACGATCGAGACGAACGGATCGGCGGTGGTCGCGGCGGCTTGTTGGGCAGCAGCGAGCGTTCCTGCGTTCACTGGTCGCGCTCCTCATCGGCTGGAGATGTCGATGGCGCCCACGCGTGGGCGCCATCGATCAGCGGACGACGGTCAGTCGTCCCGGGCGTCTTTGCCCTCGTTCGAGTGGCGGCTCTTGCCGTGTTGCGCGGCAGCCTCGCCGCCGGCGGAACGGCTGCCCTGGTGGACCTCGGCTCCCTCGTCCTCGGAGTCGTCGTTGTCCTCGGAGTCGTCGTTGTCCTCGTCGGCCTGCGAAACGTCGCTCTCGCAGTCGCCGTACTCGTCTTCCATCACGTCGCCGTGGCGCATGTGCGCCGGCTCCGCGCTCATCGAGACGCTGATCTTCACGAATTTGTGGTTCGCCCAGTGGCAGAGCTCGACCTTGCCGTCGGCTCCGTGGGCCGCCACCGAGCTCACGGCAAAGACGGTGAAGAGGAGGGCGGGAACGACGGCGGCAACAAGAAATCTGCGAAGGGTTTGCATAACGGAGACTCCTGCGTGCGGGGGCTCGGGATCAGGGTCCTGACCGTACAGGCGCCACTGCAGGCGCGGCAATCCCTGACCCCCCCGGACCTTGGGCCCTTTGCGCCGGGGCACCGGCCACCGACTGAAGCTACGGACCGTCCACGACCGCGACGGACTCGACGACGAATCGCTGCCGGCAATCGTTGACCACCCACGCGCGGCTGCTCGCGTACCACCACGCGTTGAGCGCATCGGGTACGTCCGGCGCGTCGTAGGTGCAGGTGACGGCTGCGGGATCGTCCAAGTGGCCCGTCACCTCGACCCAGGCGCCGACCCATTCGGGCTGAAGCTCGAGGCCTGGGGGCAGCGTGCCGTCCTGGGCTGCCCAATCGCTTCCTCCGAGGGGCGAGAGGATGAGGTGGTTTGCGGTCGTGTTACTGAGCCAGGCGGGATGAAACAGTGGGTCGGGATCGGCGCCGCAGCCGTGGCACGGAGCCGACCACGCCCTGAAGGAGATCGGTGAGCTGCCGAGGCACGCAACCGCCGAGACCTGGTCGAGCGTCAGCAGTTCGAGCAGGTCGACCGGCGGCGAACCGCAGTCGGGCGGGCGGTCTGGCGCGATCTCGAATATCGGCGACTGTTCGGGCCGCCAGACGCCCTGTTGCGTGCGGTGCCAGAAGATCGGGTTGTCACCGCGCATCGTCGGCCGCGAGCCGAGCAGGACGACTCCCGATGGCCCGGCGACCACCGTGCTCGGCACGCCATGAATCGACGCGGGGAGCACCGCCCTGGTCCAGTCGATCCCATCACCCTCCCAGGTCACCGGCCGGTCAGCGATCAGATCCCAGCCGAAGGCGTACGCACGCTCTCCATCCGACGTCAGCGCGGTCACCAACGTGCCTGCGAACGCCGCGTCGGCGCCGGGGAGGCGGCGCCAGGTCAGAATTCCGCGGTTGATTGATCCGATCCATACCCGCGCCGAGGTCGTGGACGGGTCGGAATCGATCCCCACGATGCGGTCGCCGATGGCCGCGATGTGCGGCTGTAGGCCGGTCGGGCCACCCACCACCTCGTTCCAGTCGCGGCCGTCGATCGAGAAGGCCGTACCGACCACCGGTGCACTGGTCTCCAACCAGTCATGGCTCCAGGCAACGAACCCGTCCGGGATGGCAGTCACGTCAGTCCAATCGCCGCGTGGGGCAGGAAGGTCCGCCATCTCGCGCCAGGCAACCCCATCGGCCGAGAACCACTGCTCCTGGCCGACCGATGAGTCGCCGAAGAGCAGGTATCCGAACTCGGAGCCCACCAGCCTCAGCATGGACGAGGCGTCCATCCCGCTCGTGGGCAGGCGCCCGAGCGGCTCCCAGTCCAGGCCGTCGTCGGACCGATACAACGAGGTGACGCCGGACCACCAATAGCCCGAGCCGACAGCAACCAGCCACCCCGCCGGCCCCCATGCCACCGATGATCCGAGCCCGTACCCGCCGGCCAATTCGGTGTCGGAGGCGACCCACTCGGCCCCGTCGGCGGAGGCCAGGAGAACGCTGCGCGAATTGCCTATCTCGCCCGTGAATCCAGAAGCGACGAACCCATGGGGCCCGGCAGCCACCGATATCACGGATGCTGATTGAGGTGCCGGCTCGGGCAGGTATCGCGTCACCAGGTCGCGCCCCGCGTCACGTGTGGCGACCCACAGTTGCTCTCGCGGCGCGAGGAGCGTCATCCAGCCCATTCCGTCGTCCGAGCCGCCGTCGCCACTGACGAACGCCGCGGTCCCAGCCAGGATGGGCGATCCGACACCTGCGTCCAGCGACGGGGCGGTGCGGACCGCGAGGTCTTCCTCGGCCCGAATCCAATACGCCTGGTACATCGGCTCCGCCGGCGGCGTGCTGAGATCGAGCGGCTCGAGGACCACCTGGCGCCGCGGCGACGGAGATCGGGCCGGGCGCGGCGTGGCGGTCGCCCTGATGGACGGCTCGGGGCTGTTCGAGGCGCTTGCCTCAAGGTCCACGCCGACCAGGTTGCTGACGACGATCACCACCGCTCCCAAGAGGGCGAGCAGGGCGAGTCCGATAAGGACGCGCTCGCTCCCGGACGCGGCGGTGCGGGCACCCTCGGTCGTTTCCAGCGGGACCATGTGGCGTTCGTCCATCGGTGAGGTCATCGTAGGCCTGCGGTCCGTGCGTGGCCACCCCCCGACACGCGCACATCGCAACTACCGAGGCTTGTCCGCCACCTGCAGGCCGATCTCCGACGCGAAGCGCAGCGGGATCCCGGTGCGTGGCACGAGCCCCGCCTCTTTCTGCCAGGACGCCATCTCGGCGAAGGTCCAAGTTCCCGACTCGCTGGTGAGTCCGAAATAGAGGTCGAAGAACGCGCCCAGTTGGCCGCCACCGTTGGGTGAGGACGGCCGCAGCGCCTCGCCGATGACCATCACGCCTCCGGGGCGCAGTGCCCGCGCTGCCCGCCAGACGAGTCGCCGGTTCGTGGCGTCGTCGAAGTGGTGGACCAGGCTGAAGAGCAGGACCATGTCGTAGGCAGCCTCTCCCATGTCATCGGTCAGGGCGTTGCCGGCCTGGTGGACCACCCGGTCGCCCATCCCCTCGCGCGCCAGGAGCGGCGCGGCGTGCTCCACCGCCTCGGGCAGGTCGAACACCACCGCCCGCAGGCCGCGATGGCGCCGGCAGAGCGCGACCGAGAAGTAGCCGTGCGAGCCGCCGATATCGAGCATGTCGGTGGCGCTCTTCGGCAGCGGAACCTGGCGCACCAGCAACGGGGCGATGATC
>JAOUHE010000112.1 GCA_029865285.1 Chloroflexota bacterium | reverse complement strand
GGCGTCAAACCTGACGAGCGGCTGGTCAAGGGTGAACCTCGACGTATCGGTCGCCTATGACTCCGATATTCCCCGTGTCACTGACGTGCTCAATCGGATCGGCATCGAGCTGGCCGCCGACCCGGCCTGGAGCGCGCGGCTGCTGGAGCCGCCATCGGTGCTGCGCGTCGACGATCTGGGAGACTCCGCGGTCACGCTCAAGGTCACCGGGCGGGTCCACGCCGGCGACCAGTGGAGCGTCAGCGGCGAACTGCGGACCCGAATACTGGCCATGTTCGCCGCAGAGGGGATCGAAATCCCCTTCCCGCACCGGGTGGTCATGACACGCGGCGCGGGCGACGCGACAGCCTCGAGCGAGGATGCCGGCTAGCGGCGAGAGATTCGCGTGGCGGAGGGGGTGGGATTCGAACCCACGGAGGCTTGCACCTCAGCGGTTTTCAAGACCGCCGCATTCGTCCACTCTGCCACCCCTCCGGGGCTAATGTTACGAGACGACACCCCTCTGACTGGAGGTCCCGATGACCCACACGCCAGGCGACCCTCTGGTGGCAGCGCTCATCGAGCAATTGCGCGCCATGCGCGACGCCGAGCGGGACGTCTTCGGCTCAATCCAGCCGGATGTTCGCGATCGGCCGATGCGCCCGAACGACTGGTCCCCGAAGGACCACCAGGCGCACCTCACGGCGTGGAAGGCGCGGCAGAGCGAGCGGATCGAGGCGGCCGTCCGCGGTGAGGCGCCCCGGTCGGACGATCGCGAGACCGATGAGGAGAACGCCGAACTGCAGGCGACCCGCGCGGACTGGCCCTGGGAGGCGATCGACCGCGAAGCCGACACGGTGGGCGAGCAGCTCGAAGCCGCCATTCGGAGCGCCGGGGCAATACTCACCGAATCGGCGCAATTGGTCGGCCAGATATACGGGAATGGCGCCGCGCACGCGCTGACCCACTTCGCATGGCTGGTGGACGCCCGGATCGGCGTGGACGAGGACCGAGTCGCTGCGTTCTTCGAGGAGCACGAGCGCCACCTTTCCCGCGCCGGCATTCCCGACGGCGAGCGTGGCGTCGGGCTGTACAACCTGGCGTGTGCCCATGCCGTGGGCGGCAGGCTCGACCGCGCACGACCGCTGCTCCGCATCGCGTTCCGACTGCGGCCCGATCTCGGCGAGTACGCCCGTGAGGATCCCGAGCTGATCGAACTGCGCGACGAGCTGTCATTTCTCGTGGGCTGATCGATCCAGTGCGAGTGCTCTACGCTATCGGGCGTGAGGAACAGCCCGCTGTACGCAGAATTGCTCCACCAGATGAAGACCTCGAGTGACGATGCCTTTATCGCCGACCTGCAGCGATTCCTAGAATCGTTCGCCGACCACGACGATGACTGCCCTGGCTACAGCGTGGTCGGACCAGACGCAGAATTGGCCGCTTGTACCTGCGGGTTTGCGCGGCGCCACGACTTCATCGATCAGTTGCGGCTGAGGCTGGAGCACAGGAGCGGATAACTCCCGGGTTGATCCGGCCGGATGGAGCCGGGAGCGGAGCTAGCCGTCGCCTCGACGGCGCTCGCGCCCCGGTTCTGCGTGACGCGCAGCCTGGACGGATGGGCGCAGCCATCTCGGCATGCGCCCCTCGCCCGCCGCCGCTGGCACGATGAGCGCCTCGACCACCGTCTGATCCGGGTCTTGCGACAGCATGGCCACTGGCTCGGACTGCGGCACCGACTCGAACTGGCGAACTGGCCGGCTGAGCGCCATGAAGAGACACAATCCACCCACGGTCGCGATCAACCAGATCGTCAGGCCTGGCATCTCGGCGGCCATCCGTCCGAAGGTCGCAGCGCCGTCCAGGAGGGACGGATCGCTTCCTCCGGCCGTGCCGCCTGATCCTCCCGCTCCCGGCCCGTCGCCGGGCTGGACAGGTCCGACGCCGCCGCCATGCGAGGGCACAGGCGTGGGCGTGGGGGCGGCGGTGGCTGCGGTCGATGGTGCGTTTGACGGTGGTGCGGGCGTCGAGACTGAGGACGCCGGCGTCGCCTTGGGCGTTGGGATGGGTGTCGCTGTCGGCGTGACGGTGGGCGCCGGCGGGGGCAGTGTCGGCGGCGGCGTAGGGCGCGGCGTGGGAGGCGGTGTTGCGGGGACGGGTGTCGCGGTCGGACTGACCACGGTCAGCGCAGAGGGACTCACGCTGGTCAGCGTTGCGGTGTCGTAGCCCGATTTCGAACCGGCGGCGGCGCGGAACGAGTAGGCGCGGCTGCCCGGCGGCAGTGTCATCGTCCTGCGATACGTGACGCCGGCCACATAGTTCGTCCCGCTGCCGGCCATCGAATACGTTCCGACTCCGGCGATGACGACCTCGACCTTGATGGGCGCACAGCCCCCGTTGGAGCGATAGATGACCGAGAACGTGAAGGACGTGGCGGTCGTGCCCGAGCCCGGGCTCACGGATCCGGAGCTGAGCGAGATCTGGTGCGTGGGGGAGTTGCAGGACGCGGCGCGCACGGGCGCAGCGCCCAGCTGGGCAACTGTCACCAGAAGCACAGCCGCAACGAGCGGCGAGGCAGCAAGCGCAAGGCGCCCGCGGGGTGACGCGGTCGACATGCGGGTACTGTCGGACCAGCGCTCGATGGGCGCCAGAGTCCCCACGGGCCATGGGAGCGGGGTACTTTCGGCCGCTTACCGAACGAGCGGCCGCGCGGTATACCGAAACCCACAGCAAACGAAGGGGCCGATCGCTCTTGAGGTTTCTCGGGCAATCCGAAGTACGCGCAGTTGACTCGAGGGAGCAGCTCCGCCGCGTCCGAAGCCGGTTGCGGTGGTCGCTGGCGCTCCTCTTCGTCATTGCCATGGTGCTGGCCGGCCCGGCGGCCACCGCCCTCAGCGGGCTCTCGCGCCCGGCGCTCGTCGACATCCTGCGGGTGCTGGTCGTCGCCGCCACCCTTCCCTTCGTCCTGACGGCCATCGCGCGCCGCGTGGGCGGGGCGGTGGAGGAACTGGCGGACTCGCATGACCAGTTGCTGCACCTCTACAGTGAGGCGCGGGTGGACGCCCTGATCGACCCCATTTCCGGGCTCGGCAACCATCGGGCCTTCCAGGAGGAACTGACACGCCAGATCGAGGATGCGCGACGGCAGGGTCACACGCTGGCGCTCGCACTCGTCGACCTCGATGACCTGAAGCGCACCAACGACGAAGAGGGTCACGCCGGAGGTGACCAGGTGCTTGGTGCCATGGGCCGACTCATCGGCACGGCCTGTCGGGCCGCCGACCGAGGATTCCGCATCGGAGGCGATGAATTCGCCATCCTCATGCCACGGCTGGATGCGGAGATGGCGACCTCGGTGATCCGGCGGGTCCTGGCCATCGCCCTGGAGGCCGAACCGCAACGACGGGGAGCGAGATCGTTCTCGTTCTCTGCCGGTCTCTCGGCCTACCCGGAACCGGCCGGCGACGGTCAGCGCCTCTTCCGCCAGGCAGACGCAGCGCTGTACTGGGCGAAGACGCACGGTCGGACCGACGTCCAGGCGTTCGATCGCGAGCGCCACGGTGCCGGGGATGACGCCCGCTCCGTGCCCGAGCTGGTAACGGCGGTGCTCGACGTGGCGACGCGGCGGGCGGTGACGCCGGTCTACCAGACGATCTTTGACCTGAGCACCGGGGACGCGGTCGGATTCGAGGGCATGGTGCGACCGGCGGAGGACTCCGGTTTCCGCAATGCCGATGCGCTCTTCCTCGCCGCGGAGGCGGTCGGGCGCACAGCCGAACTCGACATGGTCTGCATCGGAGCGGTCGCCGAGCATGCCAACCTTCCTGACTCCTCCCAGTATCTCGCCGTGAACATCTCGCCGCGCACCCTTGAGACTGATCAATTTCACGTGTCCGATCTCCTGGCGATCATGGAGCCCCACGGCATCTCGCCCGATCGGATCGTGCTGGAGATCACCGAACGCGAAACGATCGACGACATCACGCAGCTGCGGGAGAATCTCGCGCGCTGCCGAGCCGAGGGGATGCGGATCGCCGCCGACGACGTCGGCGCCGGCAACGCGGGTCTCCGGCTGCTGAGCGAAATAAAGTTCGACATCGTGAAGATCGACCTGTCACTGGTCCAGGGTGGAGCCCTCCGCGGCTCGGCGATGGCGGTGCTGCGAGCGATCCGGGACATGGCCCTCCAATCCGGAGCGCAGGTGGTGGCCGAGGGGATCGAGACGGCCGATCACCTCGAGGTCGTCAGGGCGCTCGAACTGGTTGCCGGACAGGGATTCCTGCTGGCGATGCCCACGCCCGAGATCTCGGCAGCTCCGCTGGATATCGACTCGTTCCTGGCAGCGCGCGACGCTCGCCGGCGAACGTTGGGCGGCTTCCTCGACCTGGAGATCGCCTGACGGATCCCCCGTTCAGCGGATGGCGTCGGCGCCGAAATGAGGCTGGAGGGCTGCCGGAATCCGAACCGATCCGTCCGGCTGCAGATGCGTCTCGAGCAGCGCAGCATAGGTGCGGCTCATCCCCAGGCCCGAACCATTCAGGGTGTGGAGCAGCTCCGGCCGTTCGTCCGGGGCAGGGCGGTAGCGCAGATTCATGCGGCGTGCCTGGAAATCGGTGTAGCTGGAGCATGAGCTGACCTCCAGCCACTTCCCCACCCCCGGGGACCAGGCCTCGAGGTCGTAGCCCTTGGCAGCGGCAAACCCGACGTCGCCGGTGCAGCGTTCGACGGTTCGGTAGGAGATCTCGAGCGCCTCCAGCACCTCCTCCGCGTCGCGGGTCAGGGTCTGGAGCTCGTCGTCGCTCATCTCAGGGCGCACGAACTTGACCATCTCGACCTTGTCGAACTGGTGGACCCGCAGCAGGCCGCGGGTGTCCTTGCCGGCCGCGCCCGCCTCGCGCCGGAAGCAGGGCGTGTACGCGGCGTGGTAGATCGGGAGCTGGTCGCCGGACAGGATCTCGTCGCGGTAGATGTTGGTGACCGGCACCTCAGCGGTGGGGATCAGGTATAGCTCGTCGCGCTCGACGGCGTACATCTGCACCTCCTTGTCCGGCAACTGACCGGTGCCCCGCGCCGAGGCGGCGTTGACCAGGATCGGCGTCCAGAGCTCCGTGTAGCCGTGCCGCTCGGCGATCTCCAGCATCAGACCGATGAGCGCGCGCTGCAGACGCGCGCCCGGGCCGGTGTACAGAATGAAGCCCGATCCGGCGATCTTCGCCCCGCGCTCCAGGTCGAACAGCGACAGCCGTTCGGCGATCTCCCAGTGCGGTGGCGCGGACCCGGCAGCCGCCGGGGTGCCCCACGTGCGCAGCACCGGATTGTCGTCGGGGCCGGCACCGTCGGGGACCGAACGGTGCGGCAGGTTCGGGACGAGCAGCAGGTCGGCCTCGATGGCCTCTTCCAGCGGGCCAAGCTCCGCGGCAAGGGCACCGATCTTGGCCGAGAGGATCGCCATGGCCGCCTTGGCCGCCGATGCAGCCTCGGGGTCCCCGCGGCGCATCAGCTCTCCAAGCTCGCGATTGCCGGCGTTGCGCTGCGCGCGGATCTCGTTCACCTCGGCCTCGAG
>JAOUHE010000111.1 GCA_029865285.1 Chloroflexota bacterium | reverse complement strand
GGACGAGGCGTCAGAAGAGACGCCCGAGGCCGATCCAGATGGAACCGGGGCTCGCCCTCGACGCAATGACAGCGGCGACGTTGGCTGGCGGCTGCCCGACCTGGTCATCGTGGACGGTGGGAAGGGGCAGCTCTCGACGGCGGTGGCAGTGCTGAGCGACCTCGGGCTGACCGAGGTGCCGCTCGCAGGACTCGCCAAGCGGCAGGAAGAGCTCTTCCTGCCCGGGCGGTCGGAGCCGATCCTGCTGGCCCCCAAAAGCCAGGGACTCTATCTCGTGCAGCGCGTCCGGGACGAGGCGCATCGATTCGCCATCACCTACCACCGCAAGGTCAGGGGACGTCGCGCGCTGGCGAGTGCCTTCGACGACATCGCTGGCATCGGGCCTGCTCGACGGCAGGCGTTGCTGCGCCGCTTCGGGAGTATCCGCCAGATTCGGGAGTCATCGGTCGAGGAGCTTGCCGAGACGCCGGGGATCACGCGGGAGCTCGCGGAGCGCGTGCGCCGGCACTTTGCGCGCGAGGGAATGCTGGCCTGATGCGAGGTGCCTTGCGCCCCCCCCGGCGCCTGCCTATACTGGCGCCGCCCGCCGCGAACGCGCGGCGTCTTTCGTGTCTGCGACCGCCGCGGCGTCCTTCGCGGGGCCGTGACGCAGAATCGCCCGATGGAGAGGACAAGCTGGCCAACGCATGACCTGGCGCCGCATCGCCCCCTGGGTGATCCTGATCACTCTCCTGCTTGCGATCTTCATCGATCTGCCGCGCAAGAGCCTCGGCTTGAGCTGGCTGCCGTCGAATGTGCTCGGCCGCGAGCTGAAGACCGTGCTTGGCCTGGATCTGCAGGGCGGCATTCGCGTCACCCTGGCGGTTGAGCCGCAGCCGGGCCAGGCGGTCACCGACCAGCAGCTGGAGACCGCGCGCAACATCATCGAGCGCCGCGTCGGCGGGATCGGTGTCTCCGAGCCCCAGGTCCGTACCGAGATCAGTGGTGACGGCGGGCGGCGCATCATCGTCGAGGTCCCGGGGCTGTCCGACGAGAACCAGGTTCGTGCCCTGGTCGGCTCGACCGGCCAGCTCCAGTTCGTCAACCCCAAGGGTCAGCAACTAACCGATAACCAGGACATCCGCGCCCAGATCGCCTCCGGTGCCATCGAGGTGCTCTTCGACGGCGCGGAGATCGACCCGGGCAGCGTGCAACCGAGCGCGCAGAGCGGTCAGCTCGGCGTCGTCTTCACCCTGAGCTCCACCGCCTCCGACACGTGGTGCCGGTTCACCACGGCGAACGTGCAGCAGCCCGGGCCGATCGCGCTGGATGGACTGATCATCACCGTCCCGACGATCCAGAACCCGATCTGCGGTGGCACCACGGTGATCACGGTTGGCACAGGGCCCGCCGCCGAGGTTGAGCGGACGAATCTGTACAACACGCTCCGCTTCGGCGCCCTGCCGGTCTCCCTCTCGGAGCAGGGGGTCGACCAGGTCTTGCCGACGCTGGGTGCCGACTTCCTGTTGCAGGCGCTGATCGCCGGTGGGCTGGGACTGCTGCTGGTGCTCCTCTTCATGATCGCCCATTACCGGTTGCCGGGGGTCCTGGCCGCCGGTGCCCTGGTCTTCTACACGCTGGTGACCTATGCCCTGTTCCGCCTGATCGGCGTGACGCTGACGCTTGCCGGCGTTGCCGCCTTCATCCTGTCGATCGGCATGGCGGTGGACGCCAACATCCTCATCTTCGAGCGGATGAAGGAGGAGATCCGGCTCGGCAAGACGCTGGGCCCGGCCATCGAGGCCGGATTCAACCGCGCCTGGTCGAGCATCCTCGACTCGAACGTCAGCTCGCTGCTGGTCGCCGGCTGGCTCTTCTGGCAGGGGACCGCGGTGGTGCGAGGCTTCGCCCTCGTGCTGATCATCGGTGTCCTGATCTCCATGTTCAGCGCCGTGACCGTCACCCGGACCGTCCTGCGGATGATCGTGCGCACTGACTGGGGGCGCCGCCTGAGCCTCTACCACGTGGAGCGCTGACGACATGTTCGATATCGTCGGAAAACGCAATTGGTACTTCGCCTTCAGCGCCCTGATCACCATCCCGGGCCTGATCTTCATCATCCTCGGCGGGCTGAAGCCGTCGGTTGACTACACCGGTGGGACGGTCTGGCAGATCCGCTACGCGAGTGAGCCGAGTGCCGACGAGGTCCTCGCCGCGCTGGTCGAACTGGACCACCCGGAGGCGCGCGTGACCGATGTCGGCGGCGGATTCCTCGAGATTCGCACCGACCCGATCGACCTGCTGCCGCCACAGACCCCGATTCCGATCGCATCGATCGCCGAGACGCCGACCGCGAGCCCCACCGCGACGGCTGCTCCGACCTCCACCGCGGAGCCGAGCGCCAGCGGGTCGGGCAGCGTGGCGCCGACCCCATCTCCGACCCCTTCGCCCTCGCCAACGGCGACGCCGGCACCGACCGCCACCCCGGCCCCAACGGCGACGCCTGTGCCGATCTATCGCGATACGCCGTTCGATGAGCTCCAGGTCTCCCTGATCGAGCGCTTCGGCGACGGGCAGCCTCGGAGCATCACGACGGTCGGGCCGATCGTCGGCTCCGAGCTGGTGCGCAGCTCGGTGGTCCTCATCGTGATCGGCGAGCTGTTCATCCTTGCCTACCTGTGGGTTCGCTTCGGATTCCGGTACGGCACCGCGGCGATCGTCGCGCTCCTGCACGACGTCCTCGTGGTGGTCGGCTCATTCGCCATGCTCGGGTGGTTCTTCGGGATGGAATTCGACGCGCTCTTCGTGACCGCTCTGTTGACGGTCATCGGCTTCAGCGTGCACGACACGATCGTCGTCTTCGACCGGATTCGCGAGAACCGGGCGCGGCACGCGGGGGAACCGTTTGGAGCGATCGTCAACCACTCGATCCTGCAGACCCTCGGTCGCTCGATCAACACGAGTCTCACCGTCGTGGTCACGCTTGCGGCGCTTCTGCTCCTCGGCCCGGCGACGATTCGTACCTTCACCCTGGCCCTGCTGATCGGTGTCATCAGCGGTACCTACTCGTCGATCTTCAACGCCAGCCAGCTCCTGGCCGCGTGGTACGAGTGGGATGGCGTTCGCAAGGAGAAGGCCGCGCTGGCAGCCCGCTCGGCGCGCCCCAGCCGCTGACTCTCCGGCTGCCGATAGCGCCGGGCTAAGCGCCGCGCGATCAGCCGCGGCTACCATGGCCCGGTGATCGCCCCGCGTCTCGAGTGGCTGCTGCCGGAGCCGGTCTCGTCGCCGCCGGTCTTTGCCGGTTTCGGAGCACCCGTGGCGACGCTGCTGGCTCGCCGCGGCTTCGTCGATGACGCCCAACTGCAACGCTTCCTCACCGCCGGCGAGACGTCGCTGCACGACGTGATGGAGATGGCCGATGCCGATCTGGCGCTCGCGCGGATCGACCAGGCCGTCGAAGCGGGGGAGCGGATCGCCATCTGGGGCGACTACGACGCCGACGGGATGACCGCGATCGTGGTCTGGGTACTCGCCCTGCGAGCGCTGGGGGTGGAGCCGATGCGTCACGTCCCGTCGCGCCTGATCGACGGGTACGGGCTCTCCGTCCCGGGCCTGGAGCGCCTCCGCGATGCGGGGGTCACGCTGGTCGTCACCTGCGACTGCGGGGTCGGAAACGTGGCGGAGGTGGATGCGGCGCGGGAGATGGGGATCGACGTCGTCGTGACCGACCATCACCTGCCCCCCGACGTGCTGCCCCGCGCGGTCGCCGTGGTCGATCCGCATCGACCCGATTGCCCCTACCCCGACCCTGACCTGACCGGAGCCGGGATCGCATTCAAGCTGGCGGGCGCGCTCCTTCAGCGCGCAGGGCGGACCGCGGCAGACCTCGCGGCGGTCGCCGCCATCGGTACGGTCGCCGACATGGCGCCGATGACCGGTGAGAGCCGCGCCATCGTCAGGCTCGGCCTCGCGGAACTCGGTGCCACGTCGCGCGCGGGCCTGCGCGCGCTGCTTGCTCGCGCCGTCGAGAATCCGGCCGAACCGACCGCCCGCGACCTCGCGTTCGGCATCGCACCGCGGATCAACGCTGCGGGACGGATCGCGGACGCCGAGTTGGCCATCTCCCTCATGCTCGAGGAGGACCCGGCAGCCGCCGAGCGCATGGCCGATGAACTCGAGGCGGTCCACCTGGAGCGACGCGCCCTGACCGTGACGGCCGTGGACGAAGCGCGCGCGGCGGTCTCCGATGACGGCGACGATCGGCCTCTCGCCGTGCTCGGCACCGACTGGGCGCCCGGAGTGCTGGGCCTGGTGGCGCAGCGGCTGTGCGACGCCACGTCACGACCGGTGGCGGTCGCGTCACCGGCGGGCGGCGAGCTGCGCGGGTCCGTACGCGCCCCGGCCGACTTCCACGTCGGCAAGGCCCTTGAGGCGGTTGCCGAGCACCTCACCAAGCGGGGTGGCCACCCCGCGGCCGGCGGCTTCAGCCTGCTCCCCGCCGCCTGGGACGCGTTCGCCGCCGCCTTTTCGGCGCTGCCGCGACCGTTTCCGGAATCATCGGTCACGACGCCGCAGCGACCCGACTGCATGACGATCGACCTGGTTCTGCCGGCGAGCCATCTCGGTTGGCCGCTCGCGGTGGAGATCGGGAGTCTTGCCCCCTTCGGACCAGGGCACGTCGAGCCGGTCCTGGCGGTCACCGGCCTGCGTGTCGTCGAGGCGCGCCGCGTCGGCGCGACCCGCGATCACCTCTCGCTGCGCATGCGGCGGGGCGCGGAGGTGTTCGACGCCATCGCCTTCGGGACCTCGCACCAGCGGCCGACCCCCACGCCGGGCAGCGCCGTCGACCTGGTCGGAACGCTGGAGCGCGATCACTTCGGAGGTGTCCCGCGTCTCCGGCTGCGCGTGCTCGACTACGCGACCGTGGAGTCCAGCCCGCTGGCTGCGCGACGGGCGGCCGCGACGGAACCGATCTCGATCCAGGCGGAGTCGGACGCCGAGGCGCCGCTTCCGCTCGATGCCGTGGGTCCCGTCCGGTGATCGAACGCCCGACCCCGCTCGATCGGCTCCGCGAGCGTGTCGCGCGACTGAAGGCGCCGCTCTGCCTGGGGATCGACCCGCACCCCGACGGGCTCCCCGACGGGATCTCCCGTGACGTCGCGGGGATCGAGCGATTCGCTCGCGGCATCCTTGAGGCAGGCGCGGAGCACGCGGCCGCGGTCAAGGTCAACGTCGCGTTCTTCGAGGCATGGGGATCCGCGGGGTGGGCCGTCCTCGAGCGGCTGCTCGCTGACGTGCCGTCAGACCACTTCGTCATTCTGGACGCGAAGCGCGGGGATATCGGCTCGACCGCCGAGCGCTATGCAGAGGCACTGCTCGGTCGCCTCGGAGCCGACGCGGTCACCGTATCGCCCTACCTGGGCGAGGACGCCGTCGAGCCGTTCCTCCAGTACCCCGACCGGATGGTGTACCTCCTCGTACGCACCAGCAACCCGAGTGCCTCGCGGCTGCAGGATCTCCCGGTCGATGGCGCGCCGCTGCACGAGCGCGTGGCCAGCTGGGCGGCCGAGCGCTGGACCGATG
>JAOUHE010000165.1 GCA_029865285.1 Chloroflexota bacterium | reverse complement strand
GAGTCCGGGCAGCGCGGCAGGCAGTACGCCTGGATCCCATGAACGGCGATGCGCAGCTGGCCCTTGCCCGAGCCCTGATCCGGCTTGGCGACTCGCCGGCGGCGTTGATGGCTGCGTCGCGTGCAGCTGAATTGCGTCCGACCAACCCTGAGGTCCGTGAGGCGCTGGCGGACGCCCTCTGGCTCGCAGATCGGCCCTCGCAGGCCTTTGTCGCCTTCGGGTCGCTTGCTGGGGAGCTCCGCGGCGCGGACCGCGCGCGTGCGACGGCCAAGGCGCGCGAGGTCTACCGCATGCACGCCGGCTGGGCGGGCCGCCTGGTGGCTTCCATCCGGCCGCTCTTTGCCGTCGTGCTTCGCCGCGGCTGGCTGTCGGTCCAATGAAGGTCGCCGACCTTCGCGAACACCTTGCCGCGGCCTTGGCCGGCGCCCTTCGCCGGCCGGAAGCCGAGGCAGTGGCGCTGACCGCAGACCGGGTCAAGGCGATGGGGGTGGCGCTCGCCGGGCTGGATGCGGACGCAGAAGTGGACCCTGAGGCGCTATGGGTCGCGACGCGGTCGGCGGCGGTCATTCTCGGCTTCCACCAGGAGCATGTCCGGCGTCTGATCCGGGGCGGACGGCTTCCTGCCCAGCGCGTAGGCGGCGACTACCGCATCGAGGTGGCCGACCTGTGGCCGCTCCTCGAGGCTCGCTACCGTCCGCCGGGTCGGCGCCGGATCAGGCCGCGATCGTGACCTCGATACGTCGTGTGCCGTCGGCCGCGCTCAGCGCCGCCGAATGGTCGGCGCTGAGCGATCTTTGCGTGGCTGCGTTCGACGAACCGTGGGACGGCTATTGGGAGTCGATCGGTCCGGGTGTCCACGTCCTTGCGGAGCACCCGGAGCACGGGATCGTCGCCCACGCTGCCATCGTGGAACGGCTCCTCTACACCGCCGAGTCGGTGCTGCACGCCGGCTACGTGGAAGCCGTCGCGGTGGCGCCCGACGAGCAGCGGCGCGGCCTGGGGACGAGGGTGATGGCGGCAATCAATGAACTGCTCGATCAACGGTACGAACTCGGCGCATTGGGGACCGGCAGTCAGTCGTTCTACGCCCGGCTTGGCTGGGTCGTTTGGCAGGGACCTACCTGGGTTCGTCAATCCGATGGTCGTCTCGAACGGACGCCCGACGAGGACGGCGGCATCATGGTCCGCGCTACGCCCGCCACGCCTGCAGGACTGGACCTCACCCTGCCGATTGCGGTCGACTGGAGGCCCGGCGAGGTGTGGTGACCGGGAGCTGAGCGGACCGGGCTCAGAGGGGCCCAATGATGCGCTGCCCGCCCACGCGCACCGTCCAGCGCCGCTGGATCCGATCCTCGACCTCCTCTGGCCGGCAGGCATGCCCGGCCGCCAGGGGTCGGTGGCAGAGCAGACAACGTTTCCCGGGGATCGCGACTCCCCCGGGGATCCGTTCCGCAGGGGTCCGATGCCTTCTTGCGTTCAGCGCCTCGGACTGGTGCGAGCGGGACAGGCCGGGAAGCAGCATGACCCACGCCAGCGCGATCGGCCCCCCGACCGCCCCGAGCAGGAACCACGTTTCGACGTCACGATTGCGTCGCCGCGCCAGGACGGCGCAGGCCGGACCGAAGACCAGCAGTCCGAAGGGTGCGAACCCGAAGAGCGCCAGGACCAGGAACTGCCACTCCATACGGAAGATGATCGTTCAGCCGTTACCCGAGGTCAACCGTCCGCTGACCGGACCGGCGCCGCGGCGTGCCCGGTACAATCACGTCCCCAGATCACATCCCGGAGGCCCCACCCCCGCATGTCCACGACCACCCCAAAGCTGATCTACACCTTCCACGAAGGGAGCGCGCAGCTGCGTTCGCTCCTCGGCGGCAAGGGCGCCGGTCTCGCCGAAATGACGAATGCGGGCCTGCCGGTACCTCCGGGATTCACCATCACCACCGAAGCCTGCAACGCGTACTACGCCGCGGGCAAGGAACTGCCGGCGGGTCTGTGGGACGACGTGCTGACGCAGATGGCTGCGCTGGAAGAGGCGACCGGCAAGGGCTTCGGTGACACGGCGAACCCGCTGCTGGTGAGCGTCCGTTCGGGTGCCGCCTTCAGCATGCCGGGGATGATGGACACCGTCCTCAACCTGGGCCTGAACCCCTCGACCGTCGCTGGCCTGATCGCCCTGACCGGTAACGAGCGCTTCGGCTACGACGCCTGGCGTCGCTTCGTGGCCATGTTCGGACGGATCGTGCTTGGCATCCCCGCATCGGCCTTCGATGAGCCGTTCGATGCCCTCAAGGAGGAGCGCCACGCCCGCCTGGACACCGATCTCGAGGCCGACGACCTCCGAGCCGTCGCCGATCGGTTCACCCACATCGTTCGCGACCATACCGGCGAGGATTTCCCGACGGATCCGTATCGCCAGCTGGAGCTTGCCGTCCGCGCCGTCTTCGACAGCTGGTTCGGCAAGCGGGCGCACGACTACCGCGAGTTCAACAAGATTCCGCATGACCTGGGGACGGCGGTGAACATCGTGACCATGGTGTTTGGGAACATGGGCCCGGACTCCGGGACCGGGGTCGCCTTCACCCGCGACCCGAACACCGGGGAGAAGGTGCTCTACGGCGAGTACCTGACCAACGCCCAGGGCGAGGACGTCGTAGCCGGGGTGCGCACGCCGGCCAAGATCAGCCAGATGCGCGACGAGCTGCCAGCGGTGTACGCGGAATTCGAAGCGATCGCCGAGCGCCTCGAGCAGCACTACCGCGATGTGCAGGATCTCGAGTTCACCATCGAGCGCGGCAAGCTCTTCATGTTGCAGACCCGCTCGGCCAAGCGGACCGCGCCGGCCGCGGTGAAGATCGCCGTTGACATGGTGGGGGAGGGGATCATCACCCGCGAACAGGCGCTCCAGCGGGTCGAGCCGGGCCAGATCGTCCAGCTTCTGCTGCCGCGCTTCGACGAGGCGGCGAAGGCGCGCGCCGCCGATCAGTTCCTGGCCAAGGGGCTCAACGCCTCCCCGGGGGCAGCCACCGGGAAGGCGGTCTTCGACCCCGATCGGGCCGAGGACTTCCATGCGGCCGGCGATCCGGTGATCCTGGTGCGGATCGAGACGAGCCCCGACGACGTTCACGGCATGCTGGTGGCCCGGGGCGTGCTGACGGCCCGGGGCGGTGCCACGTCGCACGCCGCCGTGGTGGCGCGCTCGATGGGCCTCCCTTGCGTCGCCGGCGCCGAGTCGCTCCAGATCGACTACGCCGCTCGCACCATGCGGGCAGGGTCGGCCGTCATCGGCGAGGGCGACATGATCAGCATCGACGGCACCACCGGCGAGATCTTCGCCGGCGAGCTGCCGACGATCGAGGCGCGCTACGAGGACGAGCACGACCTGGCGACGCTGCTTGGTTGGGCCGACGAGGTGCGACGCCTGCAGGTGTGGGCCAACGCCGACTACCCGCGTGACGCGGAGCGCGCGCGCGCCTTCGGTGCGCAGGGGATCGGCCTGTGCCGGACCGAGCACATGTTCTTCGAGGAGGATCGGCTGCCGACGGTGCGCCGCATGATCCTGGCTGCCACCCGGGCGACCGATGCCAAGCGTCGTCGCGACGCGGGCGCCGCCCTATCGGCCGATGAAGTCGAGACGGTGGCGGAGTTCGACGCCGCGCTTGCGGAGTTGCAGGGGCTGCAGACCGATGACTTCGCCGGCCTCTTCCGCGCGATGGACGGC
>JAOUHE010000110.1 GCA_029865285.1 Chloroflexota bacterium | reverse complement strand
CGCCGGCACGTGGTGCGGCGGTGCCGCTGCGCAGGCCGCCCCCCTCCCAGAGCCCGATCCGGCCGAACTTGCGCACGTCGCGGAATCGCAGCTGACGCCCGTCGGCGAGGTGGAAGACGACCCGTGCGTAAGGGTCATCGGCCGTCGCCGGAGGCGCCACGATCAGGGCCCCGGTCATCCGCAGGGCGACGGTCATCACGCGGCCATCGGCGAGGTGCAGCAGGACGCTCTTGGCCCGCCGACCGACGCGCTGGATGGCCGCGCCCCGCAGTTCGGCGGCGAACCGCTCAGGGGGCTCCGGGTGGCGCACCGTCCGACCCCAGCGAACGTCAACATCGGTGATCACCGCGCCGACAACCTGGCGCTGCAGGTCGCGAGCGACGGTCTCCACCTCGGGGAGCTCGGGCATCGGTCAGCCGATGACCTCGGCCAGCACCAGTTCATCAGCCTCCGCCTCCTCGGCCGGCCGCGGTATCCGCCGCCAGCCGTCATCGGTCGGTAGATAGCGATCCATCTGCTCCCAGTCGTCGCCGACCTTGAGATCGACCGTCAGCGGGACGTCGAGCGGCAGGGCACCTTCCATCAGTTCGCGGACCAGCCCGGCCAGTGCCGAGAGCTCCGCCTCATCGGTCTCGAAGACCAGTTCGTCATGCACCTGCAGCAGCATCCGGGCGTGCATCCCGCGCTGGCGCAGCGCCGCGTCGATACGCACCATGGCGATCTTGATGGCGTCCGCCGCCGTCCCCTGGATCGGCATGTTGATGGCCATCCGCTCGCCCGCCTGCCGCAGCGACGGGTTGCGTGCCTGGAGCTCGGGAATGTACCGGCGTCGCCCGAGGAGCGTTGAGACATAGCCCTGGTCGCGGGCCAGGATCTTCATCTCGACGATGTAGCGCCGGATCCCTTCGTACGCGGCGAAGTAGTCGGCGATGAACTGGTGTGCCTCTTCGCGCGGGATGCGCAGCCGCTCGGCGAGGCCGAAGTCGCTCATCCCGTAGGCCACGCCGAAGTTGACCATCTTCGCCATGCCGCGCTGCTCAGGGGTCACCGCGGCGGGATCGATCTTCAGCACGCGGGCCGCGGTCGCGCGGTGGATATCCTCCCCCGCCGCGAACGCCGCGGTCAGCCCCGGGTCGCCCGAGACGTGCGCCAGGATCCGCAGCTCCACCTGGGAGTAGTCGGCCGCCAGCAGCACCTTTCCGGGCGGGGCGACAAAGGCGCGGCGGATGCGGCGGCCGAGCGCCGTCCGGATCGGGATGTTCTGCAGGTTCGGATCGGTGCTCGACAGCCGCCCGGTCGCCGCAACCGCCTGCTGGTAGGTGGTATGCAGCCGGCCCTCGGCGTCCACCAGTAGCGGGAGTGCGTCCACGTAGGTGGACTTTAGCTTGCTCAGCTGGCGGTACTCCAGGATCAGCGAGACGACCTCGTGCTTGTCGCGGAGCTCCTCCAGGACCGATGCATCCGTCGAGAAGCCGGTCCGGGTCCGCTTGGTGGCCGGCAGCTCCAGCTCGTGGAAGAGAACCTGTTCAAGCTGCTTCGGCGACCCGATGTTGAAGGGGTGCCCCACGGCCGCGTGGATGCGCTCCTCGAGCGAGTTGACCTGGTCGCCGAATTCGTCTGCGAGGCTGGCCAGCGTCTCCCGATCGAGAAGGATCCCCGCAAGCTCCATCCGCGCCAGCACCGGCAGGAGCGGCATCTCGACCTCGCCGAAGAGATCGCCCAGGCCGGCCTCGGCGAGCTCCTTCTCCAGGTCCGCCCGGATCAGGAGCGCGGTCAGTGCCTCGGCCGCAGCCCGTCGGGCGATGAGCGCCTCCTCGGCACCCGACTCCGGCGTGAGCGGTCGCGGTGGCAGCTCGGCGCCGAACCGATTGGCGGCGAGGTCGTCGAGCGTCTGGGCGCGCAGGGCCGGATTCAACATGTACGACGCGACCAGCGTGTCGAACGGCGTGCCCGTTGCGGTCACGTCGTGCATCGCCAGCAGCACGATCATGGCCTTCAGGTCGTGCCCGACCAGCGGCCGATCCGTACGGCCGAGCCAGCGCCGCACCGGATCCGACTCGTCACTCCACGGGACGAACCAGCACGACCCATCGCTCCCTGCCACCGCGATCCCGTGCGGATCGCGCTCCAGGGGTCGCCCGGGGCCTGCCGCCACCGCGATCGCGACGGTTTCGCCGTGGGCGGCGAGCCATGCCTCGAGCTCGATCCGGTCGGCTTCGCTGCGCGGGACGCGGGGATCCACGTGCTCGATCGCGCCGGCAGGATCCGCGAGCGGGTCGGGCGTTTCGCGCGGTGCCGCCGTCGCGCCTGCGACAGCTGCCGAAGGTTCGCGCGACGGTGCCCCGTCGAGCGAGCCGGCACCCAGCAGGTCGAGCGAGAGCTGCAGACCACCCTTCGTCTCGCGGTCGGCCGGTTCCTGCCCGGTCGGCGCGGTGCTCGACGGCGGCAGGCGATCGATGAGCGAGCGGAACTCGAGTTCACGGAGGCGCTGTGCCAGCGCTCGCCGGTCGTACCGGCCGGTACGGGCGGTCTCCAGGTCGATCGCCACCGGGAGCTCGGTCAGGATCCGCCCGATCTGGCGGGACATGAATGCCGACTCGCGGTGCTCGGCCAGCCGTTCGCGCAGCTTGCCCTTCACCTCGTCGAGTCGTTCGTAGATCGCGTCCAGCGTCCCGAACTGCTGGAGGAGGGCGACGGCGGTCTTCTCACCCACCCCCGGGACGCCGGGGATGTTGTCGGACGTGTCGCCCTTGAGCGCCTTGTAGTCGAGCATCTGGTCCGGGCGCAGTCCGTAGCGCTCCCCCACCATCGCCTCGTCGTAGATCACCGTCGCCGCCACGCCCTGGCGCGTGGTGAGCAGTCGCACGTGGTCATTGACCAGTTGGAGGCCGTCCAGGTCGCCCGACACGATGTACGTCTCCACGGCGGCCGCAGTCGCGTGCTGCGCCAGCGTGCCGATCACGTCATCCGCCTCGTATCCCTGCAATTCGACGATCGGCATCCCCAGCATGCCCACCACTTCGCGCACGATCGGGAACTGCGAGCGCAGGTCATCGGGCATCGACGGGCGGCCGGCTTTGTACTCCGGATAGGCGTCGAACCGGAACTGCGGCTTGCCCAGGTCGAAGCTGACGACGGCGTAGTCGGGCTTGAGGTCCTGCATCCCGCGGAGCACGATCTGCAGGAAGCCGAAGACGGCGTTGACGAGTGTGCCGTCCGAGGTCGTGAGCGGTGGCAGGGCAAAGTAGCCGCGGTACACGAGGCTCGGCCCGTCGATCAGCATCAGGATCGGTCGACGCTCAGGCATCTCCGGAGTCTAGACCGATCGCCTCTCCGCGACCGCGTTGAGCCCGCCTATCATCCACCGATGCCCGAGAGGTCCCCGATCGACCCCTACGCGATCCTGGGGCTGGGCCGCGACGCGACGCCCAGGCAGGTGGCGACGTCCTATCGGCGACTCGCCAAGCAGTTCCATCCTGATCTCCACCCGGACAAGGAGGTCGCGGCCAGGATGCGTCGCCTGAACGAAGCGTGGGAGATCCTCTCCTCGCCCGAACGACGTGCGGCGTACGACGCCGGCCGTCCTGTCCGACCGATGGCGGCAAACGGCCACTGGGGCGCTTCACGCGATCCGATCAAGCCGGCCGCCCCGACAACAACGCGAACGTGGGCGACCTGGCGCGCGACCGCCGATGAGACCCGTGCCGCACCGCGAACCGTCCGTCAACCCGGAGAGGTTCCGGTGCCGCCAACACGACGTCCGAGGCCGATCCGTCCGGGTGAGCAGACGTTCCGCGACTCGGGCTGGGCGGCGCTGCTGGTCGCCTTCGTCTTCCTGGCGATGCTCGTCGTTGCGGTGGTCGTCGGGAAGCTGAGCTAGGGGCGGCGACTTCCTTCAGGGCTACCCGGCGCGCGGCTGGAGGGTGAAGCGCATGATCGCGGCGACCGCGACCAGGGCGATCCCCACCAGCAGCAGGACGACGAACGCGGGGAATGCCGGCACCGATTCGCTGTCGGGCGCCGGGGTTGCGGGGTCGCTCCCCTTCCCCGGAGGGGATTCGGTGGCGCCGGTGAACTCGCCGGGCGACGCGTCGGGCGACCTGCCGGTCGATCCGTCGGTGATCTCACCGCTCGATCCGTCCGTCGATCCGCGCGATGAGGCGTCGGGCTGCTGGGCACCCGATCCCCCTGCGTATTCGTTGTCGGTGGCCTGTACGGCGGGCGGCGCGTCGCTCGCGCGCGAATACGCGCTCTCGTCTGTCTCTCGACCGCCAGTCGAGGCAGCCTGGTAGACATTCAGCGCGCCAGAGGCGCCCACCGCGCCGACCAGAACCAGCCCCGTTCCCACTGCGAAGACTGGCGCGGTAAGACGTCGGAGCCACCCGGCTCGACCCACGGCCCGTGGCGCAGAAGCCGGAACCGGAGGAATCAGCCGCAGGGGGCGTGACGGGGCGAGGTCCGGCAACTCAGCGAGCGCGGATCGGAGTGCGCCCAGGTCATTGAGGATGAGCCTGCACCGGCCGCACCCGGCCAGGTGCTCGCCGAGCGCGCGGTCGCGCAGCGCATCGGTCTCGCGGTCCGCGTACGCCGCGAGTCGCTCGTCATCGGGGTGGAAGTCGTTCGGCATGGTCATCGGTCCAGACGCACGTCGATCACGAACAGTTCCCGGTGTTCGGCCATCAGCTCGCGCAGCCGCATGCGCCCGCGATGGATGCGCGACTTGACCGTGCCGAGCGCGGAGCCCGTGGTGGTGGCGACCTCGCCGTAGTCCATGCCGTAGACGTCGCACAGGACGACCGCGGTGCGCTGGTCCTCCGGCAGTTGTCGCAGGGCGACGTCAAGGTGCCGATACAACTCGGAACGGCCGGCCTCGTCCGCGGGGTCGGCGACCGTCAGGTCGGGCAGGTCCGGCTCCCCCTCCTCCGCGTCGGGCAGGGTGGTCGTCGGCCGACGCTGTGCCCGTCGCAGGATGTCGTAGCTGGCGTTGGCGGTGATGCGCAGCAGCCAGGAGCGGAAGAGCCCGCCTCGGTACTTGGCCATGGCGTCATAGGCATGGACGAATGCGTCCTGTGCCGCATCGGCCGCCTGGTCCGGATCGCCGAGCAGCCGATAGGCCAGGCCGTAGCAGGCCGACTGGTAGTGCTCCATCAGCTGGGTGAAGGCGCCGCGATCCCCCGCCACGGCCCGCGCCACCACGGCATCCTCGTCGGGGAGAGGTGCCGTACGTGGGGCGCGCGAGCCTGGAGCAGTGGAGCCTGTTTCGGACATTGGCTCCCTATAATCACATCCCCGCGCCGGGGTGGCGGAATGGCAGACGCGCCGGACTCAAAATCCGGTGAGTGAAAGCTCGTGTGGGTTCGACTCCCACCCCCGGCACCAGCTCCCATGCGATCGACTAGGATCTGTCGCGGTCGTCCTGTTCCGAGGTCGGCCGAATGGCCGTCGGCGTTCTCACCGCCGACGGCCTCTTGCGTGCTAGGCTCTCGCCCGATGACCCGCGACACCATTGAGTGCTTCAACTGCGGCCGTGCCAACCCGGCGTGGGCGCAGGTCTGCCGCTCCTGCGGCGTTGCGATCCAGGCCGAGCCTGTCGATCGCGGCGGGCCGCGCGGCATCTTCCCCACCGACCAGCCGTCGCTCATCTCGATCGGTATCACGATCGGCGCGATCCTCGGCGCGATCGTGATCGGGCTGCTGCTCTCGGGGGTCCTGCCGGCCGCCGTGCCG
>JAOUHE010000008.1 GCA_029865285.1 Chloroflexota bacterium | reverse complement strand
CCCGAGACGGCCGTCGAACTGAGCGCTGCCGGCGGATCGCCCCTCACCCTGGACGAGGCGCGGGCTCGCCTCGTCGGGCCGCCACGCTGTCGTGACCAGGCCGAGCTGCTCACCTACTTCGACCTTCCGATCGCGCTGCTGCAGACGGCTGCCGCGCTCCGACGCGTGACCGCTGAGCTGGTCGAGTCGATGCGGGACGACGGCATCGTGTACGGCGAGATCCGATGGGCCCCGCGGCTGCACCTTGAAGGCGGCCTGGCGGTCTTTGACGTGATCGAGGCAGTGGCCACTGGGATCGCCGAGGCGGCCGCGCGCCTGGGGCCACGGACCCCCCTGATCGGGCTGATCGTGACGGCGATGCGCTCCCACCCGCCGGGCGCCAACGTGGAGCTGGCCCGCACGGCCGCAGCGTTCGGGCCGCCGGTCATTGGCTTCGATCTCGCCGGCCTGGAGGCCGCGTACCCTGCGCCACCGCACGCGGCGGCGTTCCGCACGGCGGAGGAGGGTGGGCTGGCGCTCACCGCACACGCCGGCGAGGTGCCGGGGGCAGAGCGGATCCGCGACGCGCTCAACCTCGGAGTGCGACGGATCGCGCACGGTGTGACCACTATTGACGACCCCGACGTGCTGGCGCTGGTGCGGGAGCGCGACGTGACGCTCGACCTGTGCCCGACCAGCAACGTGCAGGCCGGCATCGTGCCCGACCTGGCATCGCACCCGCTCGCTGCCCTCCATCGGGCCGGGGTCAGCGTCACCCTCTCGACCGATGACCGCACCGTATCCGCCACGACGCTCACCCAGGAGATGGCACGCACCGCCGGGGCGCTGGGGCTGAGTCGCGGCGAGCTCGCGGAGATCGCGGTCAACGCGTTCCGGCGCGGATTCGGCCCTCGGGCGGCGCTGGACCCGATGACCGCGGCAGCCGGGTTGGCATGGTCGCGCTGGGCGAAGGGCGAGACGACCATCAGCTGAGGACGAGGCCGAGCAGGTCGGCCAACCCCGGAGGATCGGCCGCGACCCAGTCGGGACGGCGCTCCCCCTCGAGACCCTCCGCGGTCTCGGCGTCGGCGACACCGGTGAGCACGAGGACGGAGCGGATCCCGGCGCGCCGCGCCGCAACGATGTCGGCATCGGGGTTGTCACCGATGACAAGAGCCTCCTCGCGGGAGACGCCTGCCTCGTCGAGGATCGTGGTGAACATGGCGGGCTCCGGCTTCCCGATGACCAGCGGCTCCACGCGACTCGCGACCCGGATGGCAGCGACCACGGCGCCCGCGCCCGGCAGGAAGCCCTCGGGCACCGGGTAGCGGGCATCGGCGTTCGTCGCGACGAAGCGAGCCCCGTCGCGGATCGCCGTGGCCGCGATGGCGATGCGACGGTAGTCGATCTCCTGGTCGAGGCCGCAGATCACCGCGTCGTACCGCTCGGGGAGCGATCCCCCGTGATACCCCGTCGGCGCCGCGTCGGCGACCGGCGTCACGATGAATCCGGCACTCCGCAGTTCGGCCACCATCCCGGGCGCACCCACGGCCAGGACCCGGTGCACCTCGGGCAGATGCGCGTGCAGGTGGTCGATCGTGGCCGACGTGCTGGTGACGACCTCGGCGGCTGTCGCAGCGATGCCCATCCCGTTCAGGCGATCCGCGTACTCGGGGCGCGTGGCCATCGAGTTGTTGGTCGCGAATCGCACGGCGATGCCGCTTCCGTGCATGGCGGCGACGAGGGCCGCAGCGCCGGGGATCGGCCTATCGCCGCGGTAGACGACGCCGTCCAGGTCGAAGATCACCAGTCGCGGGGCGATCGAGATCGCGGGCTGCATATGGTCGCGATGATACGGCGGTGCCGTAGACGGCGATTGCAGTCGCGAAAACCCTTGAGGCCGTGCGTTGCCACCCGCTATGATGCTGGAGATTAGGGCCGGGGCAGCCCATAGCTGACCGCGCCACGGGCTCGCGACCACGCGGGCACGGAAGCTTCACACCCTGGGTGGAGGAGAGTAGATGCGGATTCAGCGACGGCATGGATTTGTCGTAACCCTTATTACCTCTGCGCTGGTGCTGGCCGCCTGCAGCAGCGCACAGATCGACGTCGGCAAGGGCCTGTGTCGAGTCATCGGCGACAACGCCGCGGCCACACCGGCCCCGATCACCGCCAGCGGCACGAGCGACCTGAAAATCGGCGTTGTGACCGACGTGGGCACCCTCGACGACCGCAACTTCAACCAGTACAGCTGGGAAGGTGCCACGGGGGCTGCAGCGTCCATCGGGGCGCCCGAGCCCCAGGCGATCGTGACACAGAACGAGTCGCAGTACGCGGCCAACATCCAGTCGTTCGTCGACCAGAACTACGACATCATCGTCACGGTTGGCTTCGCCATCGGCGCCGCGACGCTCGAGGCGGCCACCGCCAACCCCGACATCCACTTCATCGGCGTCGACCAGTTCCAGGCCAACGACCCGGTCGGTAACTACGAGAGCCTCATCTACAGCGAGGCGCAGGCCGGATACCTGGCCGGGATCATTGCCGCCAGCATCAGCAAGTCCGGTGAGGTCGCGGGGCTCGGCGGGGCGAACTTCATTCCGCCGGTCGTGAACTACCTCCGCGGATTCCAGAACGGCGTCGCGAGCGTCAACGCGGACGCGACCGTGCACATCAAGTACGTCACCGATTCGGACCTGACCCTGGCGTTCAACGACCCCGCTGGCGGCAAGAGCTTTGCCGACCAGTTCCTGGCCCAGAACACCGACGTGGACGTCCTCTTCCAGGTGGCCGGCAAGACCGGCAACGGCATGCTGCAGGCCGTCGAGGAGGCGGGCATCTACGGGATCGGCGTCGACGTCGACCAGTGGGCTTCGACCCCCGACTCGGCCGAGTGCATCGTCACCAGCGCCGAGAAGAAGCTGACCAGCTCGGTGCGGACCGCCATCGAGGAGTTCGCGGCGGGCACCGTGCGCGACAGCAACCAGTTCCTGGGCGCTGACACCGAGATGATCGGACTGGCACCCTACTACCAGTTCGCCGATCTGATCACCAGCGAGATCCAGGGCAAGGTTGACACTGCCTTTGACGCCATGGCCGGCGGCACGCTCGACCCGTGCGCGCCCAACGCCTGCTTCACCGGCGACCCCGATCCGGGAACCTGAGTACGGTTACCGGAACCTGACGAACCGATGACGCGAGCGGGCCGATCTCCGGATCGGCCCGCTCGCTGGTTTCCGGGCAGGAGGGCCGCGAGGGTATGACCCCGGAATTGCACAGCCCCGCCCTGCTCGAGATGCGGGGCATCACCAAGCGCTATCCCGGCGTGGTGGCCAACGACGGCATCAGCCTCCAGATTCGCGCCGGCGAGATTCACGCGCTGCTCGGCGAGAATGGGGCCGGCAAGACAACCCTGATGAACGTCCTCTACGGGCTGGCCGCCCCTGACGAGGGAGAGATCCTGATGGAGGGGCAGACGATCAAGATCGCGAGCCCACACGACGCCATCGAGCGCGGGATCAGCATGGTCCACCAGCACTTCATGCTCGTGCCGGTCCTGTCGGTGGCGGACAACATCCTGCTCGGCGACGAGCCGATGAAGAACCTTGTGTTCGTGGATCGGTCCGTCGCCAGCGCCCGCATTCGTGAGCTCGGCGCCTCTTTCGGCTGGGAGATCGACCCCGACCGGCCGGTCGGTCAGCTGTCGGTCGGATGGCAGCAGCGAGTCGAGATCCTGAAGGCGATCTACCGCAATGCCAAGGTCCTCGTCCTCGACGAGCCTACCGCGGTGCTCACGCCACAGGAGACCAAGGAGATCTTCGGCGTGCTGCGCCGACTCAAGGCCGAGGGCTACGCCATCATCTTCATCAGCCACAAGCTGTACGAGGTGCTCGAGATCGCGGACACGATCACCGTCATCCGCCGCGGGAAGGTGGTCGGCAGCCGCCAGCCGGCAGCGACCAACGAGGATGACCTCGCCGAGCTGATGGTGGGACGTGAAGTGGAGCTGACCGTGGATCGGGGCGAGAGCCACCCGGCCGGCAGCATGCTTGAAGTGGAGGGCATCTTCGTCAACGACGACCGGGGCCGTGAGGTCGTCCATGACGTGACCTTCGAGGTGCGCGCCGGTGAGATCTTCGGCATCGCGGGCGTGGCGGGCAATGGCCAGGACGAGCTGGTCGGCGCGGTCACTGGTCTACGGCGCGCGCACCGGGGCACGATCAGGCTGGGCGGCGATGACGTTACCAGGGCGGATCCGCGGCGACTCCACAAGATGGGCGTCGGCTTCGTCCCCGGCGACCGGCAGCGGTTCGGGCTCGTCCTCAGCTTCCCCCTGTCGGACAACCTTGTCCTCAACGACTACTACCACCCGCCGTACGCCCGCGGATTGGTGCGGGACGACGATGCGATCCTCCGTGGCGCGGAGGCTGCAATCGCCAGGTACGACGTGCGGACACCTTCCGCTACCGTTCCGTCCCAGACGCTATCGGGCGGCAACCAGCAGAAACTGATCGTCGCGCGCGAGTTCGAAGGGGATGTGCGCCTGCTTGTGCTCGACCAGCCGACCCGCGGTCTCGACGTCGGCAGCATCGAATTCATTCATCGGCAGGCGATCGCGCGGCGAGACACCGGGGTGGCGATCCTCCTCGTCTCCGCGGAGCTCGACGAGGTCCTCGAGCTGTCGGATCGCATCGGCGTGATGTACCGGGGACGAATCGTCGAGATCCTTGACGGGCGGTCGGCGAGCCGGGAAGAGGTCGGCCTGCTGATGGCCACCGGCGGACGGTCCAGCGGAATCCAGCAGCAGATCGTTGAGACCGGGTCGTGACGGCACAGACGCGCGTGCTGGCGGCATGGCAACGCGGACGAGCGGTGGCGCTCGTCCCGGCGCTCTCGATCGCCGTGGCACTGCTCATCGGCGCGATGATCATGATCCTGAGCAGCCCGCTGGTGAGCGGTGAGTTCAACCCGACACTGCCCGTGACGGCCTACCAGGCGATGCTCAGTGGTGCATTTGGCTCGTTCGACGGCGTCGTGCGCACCCTCGTCAACGCCACGCCGCTGGTCCTCGCCGGACTGGCGGTCGGGATCGGCTTCAAGGCCGGCCTCTTCAACATCGGTGCGCAGGGGCAGTTCCTGATCGGCGCCCTGACGGCCGCGGCGGCCGGTCTCGCCCTGAACGAGGCGTCGCCCTTCGTGGCAATCCCGCTCGCTCTGCTGGCAGGAATGCTCGGCGGCCTCCTGTGGGGCTTTGTCCCCGGCGCCCTCAAGGCGTACACCGGAGCCCACGAGGTGGTGGTCACCATCATGCTCAACTACGTGGCCCTCGCGGTGCTGTCGTGGGCGATCTCCGGACCGCTCCGCGGGCAGAACGTGACCTTCGCCCGAACCGATGACCTCGTCGCCGCCAGTCTCCCGATCTTCCTGGGACGCGACGGCCACATCGGCCTGCTGATCGCTGCCGTCTCGGTGCCGCTGGCGAGCTGGCTCCTGTACCGGAGCACGATCGGCTTCGAGATTCGCACCACCGGCGCAAACCCCGACGCAGCCCGGTACGCCGGCATGCATCCCCGAAATCTGATCATCTTCACCATGTCCCTGTGCGGACTGCTGGCGGGACTCGCAGGGGCGTCCCAACTGCTCGGCGAGGTCGGCTACATGACCGCCTCGTTCTCAACCACCGTGGGGTTCGACGCGATCGCGGTTGCCCTGCTGGGGCGCGCGCACCCGGTCGGCATCCTGTTCGGCGCGCTCCTGTTCGGCGCCATGCAGGCCGGGTCCGGCAACATGCAGATCCTCGCCGGCCTTCCGGTCCAGATGGTCGGCGTGCTCCAGGCCACCATTCTGCTGGTGCTCACCGCAGAGGTCGTTATTCGGCGCATCTTCCGCGTTCAGGCGAGCGGCCCCGAGCTTGTCGAGCTGGCGTCAGTGTCGGCCTCGTACGGCGGGAAGGGGACCGGCTAGGGCATGGACGCGCTGTTCGACATTCCGATCATCGGCCTGGTCGTCCAGTTCGCGGTCTACCTATTCGACCAGTTCCCGATCGTGGCGCCGATCATCGCCGCCGCCGCCGTGCCGATCGTGCTCGGCGCGCTATGCGGCTTCATGAACGAACGCTCCGGGGTGGTGAACATCGGGATCGAGGGGATGATGCTCCTCGCCGCCTTCACCGCCTGGTGGACCGCTTCGCTCAGTGCCCAGCTCATCCCCACCGGGCCTGGTCCGCTGGGGATCACGCCCGCGCTGCTGATCGGGCTGGCCTGCGGGATCGGCGCCGCTTGCCTCGCATCGCTGCTGCACGCCTGGCTGTCGATCTCGGTGCGTGCCGACCAGATCATCAGCGGCACGATCATCAACATCTTCGCCTTTGGCATCACCGGGTACCTGAACCTGCTCATCAGCCAGCAGGCCCCGCCCGCCGCCGGTCAGTTCAGCAAGTTCCTGCTGCCGGGCAGCATCACCCAGTTGCCGGTGGTCGGCTTCCTGGTGAAGTCGTTTGTCAGTGTCGGCCCGATCGCGATGACGATGCTGATCGGCGTGATCGTGCTCCAGGTGCTCCTCTTCCGCTCGCGCTGGGGCCTGCGCACGCGGGCGGTCGGCGAGCACCCTCGGGCGGCCGAGACGGTCGGCATCGACGTGGTCCGCCTGCGGTACCGGAACGTGATCCTGGGTGGCGTCTTCGCCGGCCTGGCGGGTGCCTACCTGACCATCGAGTTTGGCAACGCATTCCAGAGCGGGATGACGAACGGGCGCGGCTTCATCGCACTGGCGGCGTTGATCTTCGGCCGCTGGACCCCGATCGGCGCATTCGGAGCGGCGTTTCTCTTCGCGGCATCGGTGGGGCTGGAGCGCTCGATCCGAATCGCACCGCCCACAGGCTCGCTTGGTGAGCTGCTGACGGCTGTTCCCGGCCAGTTCTACGGAGCGCTCCCCTACCTCATCACCATCGTGGTCCTGGCCGGCGTGGTCGGTCGCAGCATTCCGCCAAAGGCGGTCGGCCTGCCGTACGAGCGCGAGAAGACCGGAGGCTAGCCCGGCTCGGCTGCCGCCATCTCGCGCGGAGCTGGGGCGACCTGCATCAGGTCGAGTGACAACCCGGCGGCGGCGAGGTCGTGCGCAACCGGTCCGTGGTCGTAGTCAACGCCGCGGAAGCCGACGACCACCTCCGACGCAGTCGTGGAGATGACCGCATAACGGGCGCGGGCGTCGTCGGCCCCGCCGCAGCCCACCGATCCCGCGGCCACGAAGTGCGCCGAGCCGACTACCCGGTGGAAGGTCTCGTGGGTATGCCCGAAGCAGAAGATGTCATCCCCATGATCGCTGGCGATCCGGGCGAAGGCACGGCTCGGCCGCGTGCTCCACAGGTATTCACTCGAGCGGAATGGTGCACCGTGGAAGAGGAGGGCAGAACGGCCATCCAGGTCCATGCGCAGCGTGGCGGGCAACTGCCGCAGCCATGCGCGGTTCTCCTCGCTGAGCGTCTGGGCGGTCCATCGAAGCGAAGCGAGGCCGGCGGCCTCCGCCTCCGGCGTCACCCACATGCTGCCGGGCTGACCGCGGTCCAGGCCGACCGCCTCGTCCCAGTTGCCCGCGACCGTCGGGACCTCCAGCCGTCGCAGTTCGGTGACGACCTCGTTGGGGTGCGGCCCCCGTCCCACCACGTCGCCGACACACCAGATCGCGTCGCACCAGATCGAGGCCGAGTCGGCCAGCACGGCCCGCAGCGCGGGCAGGTTGGCATGCAGGTCGGCCAGCACCGCGATCCTCATCGGCCGATTCTAGCGACGGCGGTCCGGCGGAACGATCACCCTGCGGCAGGACTTCAGTTCGGGCGTGGCCCTGCCGCGGCCATCGGGGCCGCGAGGACGCTCAGACGGCCGGCCACGCTGCGGGCGAACTCGCGAAGCGCGGCCGCCGCGACCGACGAGTCACTGGCGGGGTGCTGGGGCGAGGTGATCGGGGTGCCTGCGTCGCCGCCGGTGCGCACCGCAGGCTCCAACGGGATGCGGGCCAGCACGTCCAGCTCGAACTCGCGAGCCAGGCTCCCGGCGCCACCGGTCCCGAAGATGTCGTGCTCCGTGCCGCAATCGGGGCAGATGAAGCCGCTCATGTTCTCGACCACGCCCAGCGTTCGAACGTTCACCTTGTTGAACATCGCGATCGCACGGCGAGCGTCCATCAGGCTGACCTCCTGCGGGGTGGTCACGATCACGGCGCCGGAGAGCGGGATCAGCTGGCTGATCGAGAGCGCCGCGTCACCGGTTCCGGGCGGCAGGTCGACGACCAGGTAGTCGAGGTCGCCCCACTCCACGTCGCGCAGGAACTGCTGGATCGCCGAGTGGATCAGCGGTCCGCGCCAGATCACCGGCGAATCCCCGGTCAGGAAATACTGGATGCTCATCATCGAGACGCCGTGCGCGGAGACCGGGTTCACGCGACCGCCGGTGCCGGTGACATGCGAACTGGTGGTGCCCATCATGAGCGGGACGTTCGGTCCGGTGATATCGGCGTCGAGCAGACCCACCCGCGCGCCATCCCGTGCGAGGCTCACGGCCAGGTTGACGGCGACGGTGGTCTTGCCCACGCCGCCCTTGCCAGAGGCAACCGCGATCGTGTTCCGTACGCCCGGGATGAGGTCCGCGGTGGGACCGCCGAAGGTGCGCTTCACGTTGCTCGCCCAATCGACGCGTACGGTCGTGGCACCCAACAGGACCAGGCCATCCACGATGTCCGACTCGATCTTCGCCTTGAGCGGGCAGGCAGGCGTCGTGAGTTCGACGGTCAGGTCCACCGTGCCACCGGCGATCTCGATCGACTTGATCATGCCCAGGCTGACCAGGTCGCGCCCGATCTCCGGATCCTTGACCCGTCCCAGGGCGGCCATGATGTTCTCGTTGGTCAACTGGTCGGACATGCGGCGGTCAGGCTCCTCATTGCAGTCGGTTTGATGGGCTCCCCGAGCGTAGCAGAGCCGCGGCAGGAACTGACGCTACCTTTGTTGAGGAGCGATCAGCCCAATCCGTCCCACAGCGACGCCTCCATGACGGCAGGGGCGGAGCCGGCCGGCGTCGGCAGGTTCGAGCGGGCAAGACGGTAGTGCTCGGTCGCAAGGAACGCGTCCCGGGATTCGTCGCTCCAGTCACGGAACGGACCATCCGAGCCGGTCTGCGACACATGTCGACCGATGGCCGCCAACTTCAGCTGAGCCAGCTCTCCGAGCTCCACGGTCAGCGCGTCATCAGCGTCCGGCGAGCCATACCCGACGGGCGCCGAGGCACCCGTCGCGGCGACCCGGGACGCCGGCACGACGAGGTGGTACAGCTTGGCCGCCCGCCAGGCGACCTGGTCTTCGTCGAGGTCGTCCTCGTACGCCAGCGGTTGCCCGGCTCGCTCGAAGGCGGCCTCGGTCGCCCGGCCGATGGCGACGTGGTCATCGTCGCCGGTCACCCCGTCGGGCCCAAAGGTCAGGATCACCTCCGGCCGATGCATGCGAATCGGCTCGACGATGCGACCGACCAGCTCGTCAAACGGCACGGCGGAGAGCCCCTCCTCCGCATAGTCGAGCATGCGCAGCACCCGCACACCGAGCAGGGCCACTGACCGGCGCATCTCGTCCTCGCGGACGGTGTCGAGATTGCGCCAGACGGTCGGGTTGCTGTAGTGGCGGTTGCGGCCGCCCGGCGCAGGGGCCCGTTCGAGGAGGCGCCGATCAAAGTGCCCGCGCGTGGCACACAGCACAACCACGTACGCGCCTGACGCGGCAGCCTGGGCGATCGCCCCGCCGAATCCGAACGCTTCGTCGCCCGGGTGAGCGATGACTGCCATCAGGCTGCGCGTGGGGTTGCGCTCGCGAACCGGCCGCCAGATCGATGACACGGCCGGCAGTCTATCAGCCTAGACCTCGACCTCGAGCTCAATCGGCGCGGCCGCTCGATGTCCCCGTTGGACATCCCCCGGTTGCTCCGAGTTGGGGGTGGCGGCGCGCACGAAGGTGGCCCGGTGGGCGGTCTCGATGGACCGTTGCACCTCGTCGAGCGAGAGGATCTCGTGACGCATGAGCAGGGCCATCTCGTCGCGAAGGTGCGAGCCGAGCATCTCCGGCCCGTCGGTCGAGATGGTGAAGGGCACCTCGTGATCGACCAGCCGGCGCATCACGTGGCGCAGCTCGGGCACGTCGCGGAGGACCCGGGTGTGCAGATTCGAGGTCGGACACACCTCGAGCACCACGTCCCGCTCACGGAGCATGGCCATCACCGATGGGTCCTCCGTGCTCTTGATGCCGTGCCCGATGCGCGTCGGCTCGAGCGCCTCGACCGCCTCGCGAACCTCATCTGCACCTCCGGTCTCGCCGGCATGCACGGTCGCCCCGAGGCCGGCGCGACGGCAGGCGGCGAAGATCTCGCGGTAGTCGGAGAATCGGAACCTGGGCTCCTCCGGGCCGGCGATGTCGATCGCCACCACGCCCCGGTCGCGCCACGCGATGGCCTTGGTGGCGATGATCTCGTTGAGCTCACGACTGAAGCCTCGATCCAGGCACAGGATCAGGCCAGCCGCCACCTGCGGGTACTCGAGCACGGCACGGTCCATGCCGCGTACCGCCGCGGCGATGATGTGGTCCAGGTCCTGCTCGCCGCCGCGGTTGCGCTTCATCGGGTTGAAGCGCAGCTCGATGCGGGTGATGTTGCTTTTGCGGTATGCACCGCCGATCACCTCGTACACGCTGCGCTCGACCGCGAGCGGGCTCGACTGGATCAGCTCCGTCCAGTGGAAGAGGTCCAGGTACCCCTGGAAGGTGTGCCGGCGTCGCCGGCCGACGGTGATCAGGTCACGGAATGCCCAGTAGTCCTTGCTCGGGAGCCGGATCCCCTGCGCGTGGGCGATCCCCCACATGACCGCCGGCGTGACGGCCGCCCCCAGGTGGACGTGCAGTTCCGTGAGCGGCGTGTGGGGATCGAGGCGGGGACGGGGCATGGTCCTCGAGGTCGCGATTTGGCGGAGTGTAGCGCAGCACCGATGCTAGAATCGCCGCGCCATGGATGCCATCCGCGACCTGATCGAGTACGTCGCCAACGACATCGGCGGCCTGGCCGCCACGCTTTTCCCGTTTGCGCTGCTCGGCCTCATCGGCCTCTACCTGCTCTGGCTGGTGATCGGATACCTGCGCGTCAGCCAGGTCGGCATCAATGCGGAGAGCGCGGTGTTGCCGACCCTGCAACTGGAAAAGGCGCCGGACGGAGCCATCGAGCCGGCCCGAGGTGTCGTCTACTGTGCCACCGACGGCATCGCCTATCCAGCCGGCGCGGTCTACTGCAGCGTCTGCGAATCCGACCTGGTGGTGGCGTGTGCCAACTGCGGAGCGACGGTTCGCGCCGCCGATGAGTCGTGCTACCGGTGCGGTACGCGCGACACCCTGGTCGCCGCCTCGCACTGAACCCCGGCCGGGATCGCCGGCCCGCGGCCCTCAGTCACCGATCAGCGAACGGGCCAGGGCGCGCATCTCCGCAACGTTGGGAATCATGACCCACCCGCGCGCCGTCCCCGGCTCGATTCCGACGAAGTAGGCGTAGCGCGGCGGCTGCAGCACGATCGCGGTGAGGGAGGCGTCGGCCGATCGACGCCCAATCTCGACCAGGGTTGGCAGCTGCCGCAACTCGATATCGGTCTGCAATGAGCCCAGGCGGGTCAGGAGGCCGATGCGTGCCGAACCGGTGTCGGGCGACACCCAGCGGCGGGCAAGCTCCACCACGACCTGCTGCGCTCGCGTCGCGCGCGCGTAGTCGCTGTCGCGGCGTGTGCGAACGTAGGCGAGTGCCTGCGCGCCGTCGAGGTGCGCAGGACCCGGCTGGAGGTCGACCCCAATGCGGGGGTCGTAGAGGCGAGCTGCGACCTCCACGTCCACCCCGCCGACGGCGTCCACCATCCAGGCGAAATCGTCCATGTCGATCTTCAGGTACGCGTCGATCTCGATGCCCAGCAGGGCCGCCATCGCGCCACGGGCAGCCTCCAGCCCGAGCTGGTAGGCGATGGCATTGATCTTGCCGCGATAGAGACTCCCGTCGCCAAGGGGGATGTCGACGGTGTCGCGCGGGACCGAGAGGGCCACGACGCTGGACCGATCGGCACTCACGCTGACGACCATCATCGTGTCGGTGTTGGTGATGGTGATGCCGCCACTGCGACGCGCGAGGCTCGAGTCTTCACCGAGCACCAGCACCGTGAAGCGGCTGGCGAGCAGCGCCTCGTCGAGCGGAATCGGGATGGGAGTGGGCTTGATGGTGGGCGCGGGGCTGGCGGTCGGCACCGGGCTCGGCGATGGGCTTGATGTCGGTCCGATCGTGGGCGACGGACTGGGCGACGACGCCCAGCAGCCTGCAAGCAGCAACGCGGCCAGCAACACGATGGCCGGCGCGCGATGGCCGTCGGCCGTCACGCCGGCCTCCCCGACGCCATCGCCGCGACCTGGGCGGCGGCACGCTGCGGGTCGCTCGTCGGCTCGTCACACGCGTAGCCGCGACAGACGTAGGCGGTCGGCGCCCCGTCGCGCGCTCTCTTCCCGGCGAAGAGCGCCAGCTCGCCGAGGGAGCTCGCTGCGTCGATCGGCGCGATCACGAGGTCGGGCGCATACGGCTGCGCGACGGCACGCCTGATGGCGACGGTGCGCGGGTCGAGCTGGTCGCCTGCGACCACCGCATCGATCGGCTCCCCCAGCGACCGGTCGGCGGCACACAGCATCCGGCCGAACTGGCTCGGGCGCGAAGCGAATGCTGGAGCGGCCGCTCGCAGGATGCTCCGGGCCCGTCGGACGTGGTCGGGGTCGCCGGTGAGGAGCCCCAGGCGCAGCAGGACGTCGGCCGCAACCGAGTTGGCAGCCGGCGTCGCACCATCGATCAGGGAGCGCGGACGCGTCACCACCAGGTCATGCTCCGAGCCCGTATCGTAGAAGGTCCCGCTCTCGGCATCCCAGAATTCGGCCACCGCGTGGTCCATGAGCGACGTCGCGAGCTGAAGGTCCGCATCGACTCCGGTGGCGGCGTAGCTCTCCAGCAGGCCATCGGCGAGGTTGGCGTAGTCCTCGCAGAAGCCCGGCGTATGCGCTGCGCCGTCCCGGGACGTGCGCCACAGGCGGCCGTCATTCCGCAGCAGCGCGGCGCGGATGAACCCGGCCACACGCCTGGTCGCCTCAACGTAGCGATCGTGCCCAAGGACGAGGGCGCCGGTCGCCACGGCGCGAAGTGCCAGCCCGTTCCACGCGGCCAGCTGTTTCTCGTCGCGGCCGGGGCGCACGCGCGCCTCGCGCGCGGCCAACAACGCAGCACGGCCACGCTCGGTCAGCGCCGAGTCCACAGTACTGCTCCCCGCGATGAGCACCGATCGTCCTTCCCAGTTCCCCTCCGGGGTCACGCCCCACCTCTCCGCCAGGGAAGCCGCCTGACCCGCGTCGAGGCCCGATGCCGCCAGGACGGCCATGAATTCGTCGTGCTCCCAGACGTAGTAGCGACCCTCCTCGCCCTCGGTATCGGCATCGAGGGCCGAGGCGAAGCCGCCGTCATCGGTCTGCAGCTCGCGGAGCATGAAGTCGAGCGTGTCGGCCGCCACGCTGGCGTATCGGTCCAGGCCCGTCGCCCGGAAGGCTTCGAGGTAGCAGTGGGCGAGAAGCGCGTTGTCGTAGAGCATCTTCTCGAAGTGCGGAACCAGCCAGCGGGCATCGGTGCTGTAGCGGGCGAAGCCACCGCCGAGCTGGTCGTGGATTCCCCCGTCCGCCATCCGGTCAAGGGTGTGCGTGACCATCCGCAGCGTCGCCGCGTCACCGCTTCGCCGCCAGGCTCGCAGCAGGAACTCCAGCGCCAGCGGCGCAGGGAACTTCGGCGCGCCACCGAAGCCTCCGTGCGTGGCATCGAACACGCGGGCCAGGCTCGACGAGGCGGCCGCGAGTTGCTGGAGCTCCGGATCGACGGTCCCGCTGCGCACATCGAGCTGCTCCCGCAGGAGCGACGCCAACTGTCGGCCCTGGGCGACCACCTCGTCCCGCCGGGTTCGGAAGGCGTCGGCCACGCCGGCCAGCACCCGGGGGAACCCCGGCATCCCGTGTCGGTCTTCGGGTGGGAAGTAGGTGCCGCCATAGAAGGGCTCGAGATCGGGTGTGAGAAAGACGGACATCGGCCAGCCGCCGCTGCCGGTCATCGTCTGCACGGCGGCCATGTAGATATCGTCGAGGTCGGGGCGTTCCTCGCGGTCCACCTTGATCGCCACGAAGTCGCGGTTCAACTGCGCGGCAATCGCCGCATCCTCGAATGACTCGTGCGCCATGACATGGCACCAGTGGCATGCGGAATAGCCGATCGAGAGGAAGATCGGCCGGTCCTCGCGGCGCGCCCGCTCAAGCGCCTCGGGACCCCACGGATACCAGTCGACCGGGTTGTGCGCATGCTGCAGCAGGTATGGACTGGTCTCGCCGGCCAGGCGGTTGGCCTGCGCGGCCGTTTCGCTCATGGCGCCGCCGGCCGCTGGTAGATCCCGACGTACCACTTTCCCACCCACTCCCCGCGGTGGAGTCGGAAGCCAGTCGCGAGCAGCCGGGCTTCGATGCGGCGCACGTCGTGGAGGTAGACCGGGTCCTTTCCGCGCAGCCGATCCAGCAGGTTGCCCAGCGGGTAGGTGAGCCGGTTCCAGACGCCCCGCAGTCCGCGCGACTCGGGAACGCTCATGGCAAAGGTCGTGCCGGTCAGCGCTGCCAGATGCTCGACCAGCCGCTCCCCTGCCGGATAGCAGCAGACCACGCGGTCGACCACGACCAGATCGTGTGGCGGCAGCTCGAGCTCGGCACCGTCGCCCTCCAGCAGCTCGCAGCGCTCACCGACACCGGCGCCGTCGGCACGCTTCCGCGCCTCCTCGAGCGCATCGGGATCGAGCTCGACGCCGGTCGCCTGGGTGGCCCCGCCCAGCAAGGCGCCGACCAGCATGCGTCCATAGCCGCAGCCGATCTCCAGCATCGAGACGCCGGCGAAGCCAAGTTGCTCGAGCTGTTCGAACAGGAGCTCCGACACGTCCGACGGCCAGTCGGTGGATGTCGCGTAGCCGCCCCCATCGCAGCAGGGAGCATTCATGCCGGGACCGGGGCCACGGACTCGAACTGCTCGTGGTAGAGCCGCGCATAAAGGCCTCCGTGCCGCAGCAGCTCATCGTGAGTGCCGCGCTCGACAATTCGGCCGCGATCGATGCACAGGATCTGGTCCGCCCGCAGGATGGTCGAGAGGCGGTGGGCGATGGCAATCGTCGTACGACCCTCGGTCAGGCGGTTGAGACCCGCCTGGATGAGCCGCTCGCTGACCGTGTCGAGCGCACTGGTCGCCTCATCGAGCAGCAGGATGCGCGGGTCCTTGAGCAGCACGCGCGCGATGGCCACCCGCTGCTTCTCGCCGCCGGAGAGCTTGTAGCCACGCTCGCCGACCACCGTGTCATACCCCTCGGGAAGCTCCGTGATGCGGTCGTGGATGGCCGCAGCACGTGCAGCCGCCTCGACCTCTTCCATGGAGGCCTCGGGCTGGGCATAGCGCAGGTTCTCCAGCACCGATGCGTGGAACAGGTAGGTCTCCTGGGTGACCACCCCGATCGACCGGCCGAGCGACTCCATGGCGATCTGCCGAACGTCGATCCCGTCGATCTCGACCGCGCCATCGGCCACGTCGTAGAGGCGAGGGATGAGGTAGGTGGCGGTCGTCTTTCCGGCTCCCGATGGACCCACCAGCGCAACCAGCTCACCGGGGCGGGCGGTGAACTCCATGTTGCTGATGCCGAACGGGCGGCCGGGGATCGGGACGGCGGTCCCGTCGGCCTCCGCTGCGTCGGCGTCCGCCTGCGCGGCGGTCTGCGCCACCGAGGGCGGGTAGGCGAACGAGACGTCACGGAATCGAACCTCGCCGCGAAGCGTGCCAGGGTCGAGGGTCACCGCATCTGGCGCATCGGTGATCTCCGAGCGCATCTCCAGGTACTCGAAGATTCGATCGAACAGGGCCAGCGCGCCCTGGATCTCGACCTGGACGTTCATCAGCTGGCCGAGCGGGAAGAAGAGGCGGCTCTGCAGCGTGGTGAAGGCGACGATGGTGCCCACCGAGACGCTCGTGTCTCCGCCGATGATGAGGTTGCCCGCCAGCATGTAGACCAGCGCCGGCGCGATCGAAAAGAAGGTGCCGATCAGGGCGAAGAACCAGCGCCCGATCATCTGCTGGCGGATCTGCAGGTCACCCAGCCGGCGAGACTCGCGGCCGAACTTCGCAATGCTCGCTCGCTGCTGGCCGAACGTCTTGGAGAGGAGGATCCCGGAGACGGAGAGCGACTCCTGGGTGATGGCGCTCACCTCCGCGAGCGAGCGCTGCGTGGCGCCGCTCACCACGCGGCGCACCTTCCCGACGCGGTAGGTGATGTAGGCGAAGACCGGCAGCATGCCCAGGCTCAGGATGGTCAGTCGCCAATCGAGGATCAGCATCGCGATCACCGTGGTGGCGACGGTCGCGAAGTTGGCCAGCAGCGAGGCGGCCGTGTCGGTGACCACCGATTGCACGCCGTTGACGTCATTCCCGATCCGGCTCTGGATCTCACCGGTGCGCGTGTCGGTGAAGAAGCGCAGCGGCATCCACTGCAGATGGCTGTAGAGGGCCAGCCGCAGGTCGTCCATCACGCGCTGCCCGACCACGTTGGACAGGTATGACTGCCAGACCCCAAGGAGGCTCGACACGATCGGCAGCACCACCATCAGCCCGGTCTGGAGCCAGAGCAGACCCAGATCCTTGGGGCCGAGCAGGTTGTCGATGATCAGCTTGAGCAGGATCGGATTGACGACGCCGACGCTGACGGTCAACACGATCAGCCCGGCGATCACCCACAAACGCCGGCGGTACGGCGCGAAGAAGCCGACGATCTGCCGGAACGTGGCCGGACCGCTTCCCGGTCTGGCGTGCAGGTTCGGCCCTTCTCCCCCTGAGCCCCAGTGTCCCCGCATCATCGAGGTCGCATCCCTCTCATGTCAGCAGGATCGAAAGAAAGGCGTTCGCGAGCGGCATCCCGGAAGCGCTCCCGAGCTCTTCGGCACGCTGGCGCACGCGATCGGCCGCGGCCTGCGGGTCGGCGATCTGGCTGGCGTGCTTCATCAGCGCGGCCAGTCCCAGCTCGAACGTCTCCGACACGTCGAGATACAGGTTCGGGCGCTCCACGCCGGAGACGAGCACCTGTCGAACCTTCCACGGTTCGAAGCCATCATCGATCAGCTCCGGGAAGTTGAGCCGGTCACGCGCGGCGGGATAGACCGCTGCGAGGGTCGCCTCCCCGGTCGCCAGGTGATCGGGATGACCGATGAACGGGTTGCCGTCCATTCGACGCATGGGGTTCTGGGCGATCACCAGGTCGGGTCGGAGGCGCCGAATCTGCCGCACAATGTCTCGCCGCAGTTCGAGCGACGGGGTGAGATACCCGTCGGGGTAGCCGAGGTGGACGATCTCCCCGACCCCCAGCAGGTCGGCGGCGGCTCGCTGCTCGGCTTCACGCGTGGCGGAGAGCTCGGCGGGCGTGACCGAGGGGTCCTCGGTCCCCTTGCCGCCATCGGTCGTCACCAGGTAGTCGACGGCCGCCCCGGACTCAGCAAGCAGTGCGATCGTGGCCGCCGCCGAAAACTCGGCATCGTCAGGGTGGCTGAAGATGACCAGGACACGGTCAATCGGGCTGATCAGCTCGTGGCGTTCAAGATCGGGCATGCTCGGGGCATGGTAACGCGAACCGAGGACCGGCCCGATTTGGCCGATTGACCAGTCCGGGCCGCACTCCGCATACTACCCCCGAGTATGGACACGACGACCGAACCGACCGGGCACTTCCGGCATTCGTACACCAAGGACCGGCGCGACCTCCTGAACCGCCTGCGCCGCATCGAGGGCCAGGCGCGCGGGATCCAGCGACTGGTCGAGGACGAGGCGTACTGCCTGGATATCCTGCAGCAGGTCGAGGCGCTGACCGCAGCCGCCGATGGCGTTGCCCTCCTCCTGCTCGAGGATCACATCGATGGGTGCCTCAACCACGCCATCGAGATCGGGCAGGGCGAACCCTACGTGAGCGAGGTGATGACCGTGGTCCGCCGTGCGCTCGGCCGAAGGGCAGGCGGTCCGAAGCGCTCGGTCGAGTGACCGCCAGCGGCCAGGCGTAAGACGGGAGTGCCGCAGGGGGGAACCGCGACACTCCCGCGCCCGAGTCTACCCGGATCGGTCAACGACGGGGATCGGGCTCACTCCCCGAATATGGTGAGCTGCTCGCCGCCCCGCTCGATCAGCGGATCGAGGCCGAGCATCGGTTCGAGCCAGTCGAGATCTGCACCGTCACGTTCGATCAGCGTGTCGAGGTGCTGCCACTTCAAGAAGTGCCAGTTCTGTCGCGCGACCTCTGCCCGAAGCCACGGTGAGCGCTCCAGCTTGAGACGGACCAGTTCGGTCCGCTCGGCGGGGATCACGCAGAAGCGTGCCTGCTGGTCGCTGGGATCGATCTGGCGACCGCGGCCCAGGATCGGATCGCCGAGCATGGCCGTCCATTCGACCTCGAACATGAAGGCGAGCTTCCCGCGCATATACCAGATGGCGTCGACCGCGGCGAGCGGCTCTCCCGGAGCTCGGATGATGAGCGGCAGGTATGCGCGCCGCTCTTCGTCGCGAAGTCGGTCGCCGAGCGTCGCCCCCGCATACGCGCGCTCCTGCTCGCGCTTGCTCACCCAGACCTTGAGTCCGAGGCGGTGCCCGTAGTCGATCAGCGCGCCGATGACGCGAGCATGGTCGTCCGCGCGTTGCGCCAGGTCCTCCTCGCTGCGCAACTGTCCGCGATCCCCCACCGACGCGTACGCGGCGAGGCAGGCGCGGAGCAGCTCCTCGTCAGGTGCCTGCAGCCCCGGGAAGAGGGCGTAGATGCGCTCGAGGAAGGACGCTTCGTCAAGCCGGCCGGCAGTCGCCAGGATCGACACGGCCGCCCACTCGACGCGATCGGCGAGGGGCGATTCGGCCAGCTCCTCCTGCCGCAGCCACCAGAGCGGCCGCTCGCCGTCCGCGACCCGCACGAGTGACGGGTGATCGTCCCGACGCAATTCCTCCCGCAGGAGCGTCGGCAGGAGCGCCGCCCCGGTCTGCCCGAGCGAATCGCTTCGGTCGTCGTCGCCGGTCTCCTCCGGCGTCGACTCGCCCTCCTCGACCTCGGCGCGATCGGCCAGTTGCGGCACGCCGCCCCGGCTCGCGGCGATGCGGCGCAGCAATCCCGACCGTTGCAGCTCGACCAGCACCGCAGCGGCGATGCGGACCAGGCCGGCAGGCTCACCGCGTTCGCGCAGGAGCGCCGTGGCAGCGCGGTCGATCGCCTCCGCCAGTTCGGGATAGGTGAGGTGGCCGTCCTCGGCGCCCAACCGCAGTGCGTCCGGCAGCATCGCATCGCGGAGGCGGTCCTCTTCCGAAGGCTTGTGGAAGTGGAGCGTCATCGCGTCTCCCGAACGGATCGACTCGCGGTGGATCACGTCCACCAGGTCGAGCTCGGCAGCCGCTCCTGCCACCGCCACGGCCAGGATCCGGTCGAGGTCCGCGCCTTCCATCAGCACGCTGCACCAGCCACCGGGCTTCAGCGCGTCGGCCGCCGACGCGAGCGCGTGTCGCAGGGCCGTAGGCTCGGCGGATTCGGTACGCGGCGCCGGAGTACCGAAGAGCGGTTCGAGTCGAAGCGTCTCGGCCGCCTCCCGTCCGAGAAGCCAGGCAGTGGCGAGGTATTCGAAACTCATCTCATCTGCGCTCGCCGCGGGGGGTACAGAACCGATCACGAAGTCGATTCCGGCAGGGGGCAGGTACTGACCGACCACCGCAGGTCGACACCGAATCCACAGCAGATTCGCCGCCCCCACGCCCCCGAGCTCCTCGAGATCGGCGGCAAACCGGGCGCTGCGCCGATCGCGCCCGAGCGCGGCAATGGCGGTGCGCACATCACGCACCGCCGCCTCGAAGAGGCGCCACACGTTCACTTCGCGCTGGTGCCGCGACGCCGGCTGGCGAACGTGTCCGCCACTGATGCGCAGGGAGGCAACGCGCCCTGGATACCCATTCAGCCGACTGCCCGGCAGCAGGCACGCTGCCAGCGCCAGGCGGAATACCGCGGTCAGGGGTTGATCTCGAAATTCGGTCTCGATCTTGTTGGCGATGGTCTGCAACGCATAGAGATTGCGCGGGGTGTAGAGGTCCAGGAGCTCCTCGACAAGCTCGGCCCGGCCGTCGAGGACCGGGAAACGGTCGCGCAGTTGCTGGTAGTGCAGGCTCTGGCGAACGTCGATTGCGGCCTGCGGGGCGGGATCGGGGTGCACCGTTGAGGCGAAGCGAGGTCGCCCGGCGCGTGCCGAGCCGGTCGGCGGATCGACCGCGGCCTGCGGGGGTGGCGGAGGGCCCCCTGCCTCACCGAGCGGGCCAGCCGGCTCATCGGACGGGTCCGCCTCGCCGGTCAGTCCGACCGGCGCCGGCGGCAAGTCGTCCTCAGCGTCGGTTGTCTCATCGAAGGTGGGCAGCGCGGCAGCGTCGGCCGACGCCGGCCGATCGATGCCCAACTTGGCCAGGTCAGTGTCATCGACCGATGCCACACGTTCGACGGGCCCGCCCGAGGTGTCGCAGTTGGCGCAGCGGTACACCTTGCGGCCGGGAGCATCTCCGTCCCGAGGCCAGATGAACTGCTCGCCGACCACTGGTCGCCGGCAGATGGCGCACCGGGTCGAGTAGAGCTCCTCGATGTGCTGGCGCAGCGGGACATCGACCCGGCGCGATGCGGCGAGCTGGTTGAATGCTGCGTCCAGGACAGCCGGTTCCGGGGAGAGCAGGAATGCCTGGGCAGCGAGCTGCGCGAAGGGGCTGGGATCCGCGGCCACGACCCGCATGCCGCGAGCCACGGCCCGCCTGGCGGTCCAACCGGTCCCCGCCCATGGATCGAGCACCGTGTCGCCCGGCCTGGCGAACGCCGCGAGTTCCGCGTCGAGCTGGTTGTCGGCTGGGGAAGGGAAATAGCGCTCCAGAAGCGCCAGGCCGGGGAGGCGCCGTGGGAGGACGACTGAATCGAGTCGCTTCCGGTCTGCCTCGCTCATCGGCTCCTACGGTTCTTCGAGTAGCTCTTCCTCGAGATCGGGCTCCGCGGTGAACTCCGGAAGGGTGGTGTCGAGCTCCTCGACCTCCTCGGACTCCTCCTCGTTCTCCTCGGTCTCCTCCTCGTCACCATCGTAGCGGAGCGCGGTGCCCTTTATGTACGGTCGGACGTCGCCCACCCTTGCGCCTGCACTCGCCGGGAAGGAAACCATGCCGAAGTTCGTCGGGTGGGCGAATGCCTCATGGATGAATACGCGCACCTCGGTGCGGTCGACGGTGGTGATGGCCGCCTCATAGCGGTTTCCGCTCTTCATCAACTTGGCGAGCCGCGCGCCGACCCGGGGCTCGACATGCCCGATCTCGATCCCGCCGACCCGTGCGAGGAGGTGCGATCCGTCGAGCGTGAGCTCGACGGAGTCGCCGGGCGAGAGTGGAGCGAGCTGCTTGGCCGGCGGAAGGTTGATGAGGCGGGCATGGCCGGTCTTGCCCATCTCCTCGATGAAGTGGGCGGCGGCTGATCGTGCCTGCTTGCCGTCCCCGGCGTTGACCTCGCCCGAGGCGATCACACGCAGCCTCTCGACGTTGCGCCGCGCGATCTGGTTGGTGGCGTCGCGGCTCAGCGCCCCCTCGTACGCCTCGAGCGCTTCGACGTGTCGCCCGAGCTCCGCCAGCGCCTTGCCCAGCCGGTTGTACCCGTCCGTGTCACCGCCGAGCTCGAGCAGCTCGCGGTTGGTCCGGACGGCCGACTCCCACTCCCGTCGCGTCGCCTGCTGGATGGCGAGCTCGGTCAGGTGGCGCCGCTGCCGGTTGGTGGTCTCCGTCTCCTCGAGCGTCATCGTCTCCCACGTCTCCGAAGGCGGTAATCAGCGCGATCGATCCCCCTGCCGTGGGCTCACCGGGTCGAAAGGCGCCTTGTTGTAGCAGAGCCCGTCAGGGGTGTCAACGCGAGCCCCTGCGCAGAGCGGCGGCGACCGGTCAGGCGGCGTGCAACAGGATCGCGACGGCCAGCCCCAGGAGTGCGAGCGCCCCGAACTCGGCAAGGACGGCCCGGCCGGAGGCTCCGGCATCGAGCGCCTCTGCGGCACCGGCCCAGGCATGGAAGCCGAGCGCCAGAATCGCCGCTCCCACGACGCCCGGCAGGTGGAGGACAGCGAGGGCCACACCCAGTTGGGCGACCGCCAGGAGGTGAAGCACCGACTGCCCCACCGCCTCGATGCCGTATCGCCCACGTAACTCGGACGACCGGAGCGCCGGCACGGCCAGGGCGATCACGAGGAGGATGACCGTTGGGGGCCACGAGCTCCGCACGAACACGGCGCCGATGCCGGCGGCCATGGCGAAGCAGATGCCGACCGATGTGAGCTCGACCACCAGGCGCGGCGTGCGGCCATCCGGCAGCCGCAACTCAGACCAGGTCACCGCAAGCAGTCCGAGGGCGGCGATCGGCGCGGCGGCGAACAGGGTGGTACCGCCGAGGGTGCGCCCGAGGAGCGTGACCGCGATGGCCGCCACGGCGGGAGTCGCGTAGCGGGCGAAACCGAACACCGGGCGGACCGGGCCGAGGATCACGACGGTGCCGATCCCTCCGACGATCAGTTGGAGCGCGATCACCGCAGCCAGCCAGAACGGAGAGGCGAGCCAACCCCACGTGGCCAGGCCGGCGAGCACCAGAGAGAGCGCAACCACATCCGGGCGGTCGACTCGGCGAATCACCGCCTGCCAGCGCGCGTGTCCGATGCCACCGGTTGTCATCGCACCATCTCGAGGAGCGCCGCCGCGCTGCGCGTGCCGAGCACCTGCGGAGCGGTCGCCCAGGCCCGGCGAGCGGTCGAAACAGCGTAAGAGAGTTGATCGAGCTCCTCGGTGCGATGAGCGTCGCTCGCCAGCGTCAACCGCGCTCCCGCAGCCGCGGCGGCGCGTGCCAGGGAGTCACCCAGGTCGAGCCGCGGGCTGCCGTTGACCTCGAGGGCCGTCCCGGTCCGGGCGGCCGCCTCGAAGATGCGAGGCCACTCCAGGTCGATGGCGTCCCTGCGGTTGACGATCCGTCCGGTCGGATGCGCGATCACGTCCACGTGCTCATTCTGGATCGCTGCCAGCGTACGCCGTGTCAACTGCTCGGTGGATTGGCCGCGCGCGGTGTGGACGCTGGCGATGACCACGTCGAATCGCGCCAGCACCTCGTCGGGATAGTCGAGGCTGCCGTCGGCTCGGATCTCCATCTCCGTTCCGTGGAGGATGCGGAAGGGCGCGAGCAGCGCATTCAATCGGGCCAGCTCCACGCCCTGCTCCACCACGCGATCGAGCGTCAGGCCGCGGGTGATCCCGAGAGATGGAGAGTGATCGGTGAGCAGCATCCACTCCTGACCCCTTGCCCGCGCCGCCTCTGCCATGGCTTCGATCGAGTCGACACCATCGGTCCAGTTCGAGTGCACATGCGTATCGCCGCGCAGGTCGTCGGCAGTGACCAGCTCAGGAAGCGTCCCGGCCAGCCCTGCGGCGATCTCACCGGCATCCTCACGCAGTTCGGGGGCGATCCAGGGCAGCCCCAGGCGCTCGTAGACATCGGCCTCGGACGCCGCCAACAGCAGCGCGCCACTGTCTACCACGGTGAAGCCCTTCTCCGACAGCGAGAGCCCGCCCTCCAGGGCCATGCCGCGGAGCGCCACGTTATGCGCGCGACTCCCCGTGAAGTGCACGAGATGGCTCCCCCACGTCGGGCGACCACCG
>JAOUHE010000108.1 GCA_029865285.1 Chloroflexota bacterium | reverse complement strand
CCCCGCCCATGCCCGCGAAACTGTCCGCGGTGAAGTCGGCCAGCGGCACGCAGCGCGACACGAGAAACGCCTCCCGGCTCCACAGGTAGGGGTAGGTGCGAATCTCGAAGTAGAGGAGCACCAGGTTGTCGGTGGGGCGGTACTCGCTATCGACGTAGCTGACGCGTTGCACAAGCGGTATCAGGTCGAATTGCCCCGCCAAAACGCGTTTCGCGCTATCCAGCGGCGCCGACATCTCGTCGGGCGGCGTTGCATCGCGAGCCAGTGCTTCCACCACCACGATCGGTGAGATGGCCAGCACCAGGATTGCGGCGGCGATCCACCTTCCCCGGCGGGCCCGCGGCTCGGCGCTCAACGGGCGCGCCGGACGCTACTGTGGCGTCGTGCAGTCCTCATCGCGGCCATCGTACTCGATCGACCGCCTCTGGCCAGACCCTGCCACCGGCCTGGCACTCGACGAGGCGTTCGGTGACATCGCGCTGCCGCCGGCCCCCGCGGGTCGCCCGCTGGTGGGGGTCAACATGGTGACCAGCATCGATGGCCGCGCCCAGCTGGCCGGAACCTCGGAGCGCCTCTCGGGCCGCGTCGACCGCGAGCTGATGCAGCACTACCGCGCGGCCTACGATGCGATCGCCAGTGGTGTCGGAACGCTTCGCGCCGATGACTTCTACTCGCACCTGCCGCGCGCGGCCGCCGACCAACGGGTCGCGGCGGGCCGGACGGCGCAGCCACTGGCGGTGTTGATCGCTGGCGGCGGGCGCGTTCCGACGGATCGCCGCTTCTTCGCATACGACGACCAGCCGCGGGCCCTGGCCGTCGGCACGTCGAGTCCGTACGCCGCGACCCCACTCCCCGGTGTCGAGATGTGGGTCGCGCCGACCGTCATCCCGCAGCCGGCATGGCTCCTCGAGCGCATCGCGGCAGCCGGCTGCGCATCGGTGCTGCTGGAGGGTGGGCCGCACCTGAACGCTGCGTTCCTGGCCGAAGGGCTGATCGACGAACTGTACTGGACCGTCGGGGCGCGCCTGGTTGGGACCAACGCCCTGCCGATGATCGCGCCCATCCCCGGCGGTTCGCCGTGGGCCGAGCATCCGCGCGAGGGAGAGCTGATCAGCGTGCATCGCTCTGGCGCGGAGCTCTTCGTGCGGTACCGGTTCGGTAGGATCGGGTGATGAGCACCGCAGAAGACCTGGGTCGACTTGGCGCCTGGGGCCACCTCGACTCGCTGCCGATCAATGCCGCACGGGCGTTCGCGCGCCGCGTGGAGGAACTGGGCTACGGGACGCTGTGGGTGCCCGAGACGGTCGGCCGCGAGCCGTTCACGCTGCTCGGGCTGCTGGCCGGCGAGACGAGCCGGATCCGACTCGGGACGAGCATCGTGAGCATCTGGGGGCACGACGCGCAGACCACGCGCATGGCGGCCATGACGCTGCATGAGGCCACCGGTGAACGATTCGTGCTGGGACTGGGCGTCTCGCACGCACACCTCGCCGAGCGGCTCCGCGGCCACACCTACGACCGGCCGTTGACGCGCATGCGGGAATACCTGGCGGCCTATCGGTCTGCCGTCTATCGCGGACCGCTGCTCGAGGGTGGCGACGAGCCTCTCGTGCTGGTCGCTGCGCTCCGGGAGCGGATGTTGGGGCTTGCAGCGACCGAGGCCGATGGTGCCTTCCCGTACCTGGTCACGCCTGAACGCGTCGTTTGGATGCGTGGCGTGCTCGATGCTGCGGCCGCCTCCGCGGCACGGCCCCGACCGGTGCTGGCGGCCAGCATGCCGGCGGTCCTGGAGCGCGATCCCGATGTTGCCCGTGCCACCGCGCGCGCCTACCTGGCGCCCTACCTGCGCACGCCCAACTACCAGGCCTGCTGGGCGGAGCAGGGCTTTTTCGCGGCCGACTGGGAGAAGCCGGGGAGCGATCGCCTGGTCGACGCCATGGTCGCGCAGGGCGAAGCCGGCACCCTGCGGGCGCGTGCCGACGAGCTGTTCGGAGCCGGCGCCGACCATGTGGCCGTCATCGGTCTGGCGCCCGATGGCACGACCGAGCATCTCCCGGTCCTGGAGGCCGTCGCCGGACCCTGACCGCTGACCATCTAGATGTCCAGATGGTAGGATGGCTGGCATGAAGGTCACCATTGCCCTGCGCGATGAGGCGCTCTACCGGTCGGTGAAAGTGGCGGCCGCGCGTGCCGGTCGGCAGATCCGCGACGTGGTTGAAGAGGCGCTCAGCGAGTGGCTGGATTCGCGCGAGACTGCCGAAGACATCGTCGTGTCCGGCGAGGCTATCCGTGCCCACGAGCGTGGCGAGAGCATCGATGCTGACGCCCTCTTCGACCGGATGATCGCCGAGGGAAGGGTCGAGTACCAGGCCGATCCCGAGCGGTGAGCCACCGGGGCATGCTCGCTCCCGCGGCCGCTCGGGCCGTGGAACGACTCAGCGGGCCAACGCTGCTGGCACTGCGGGGTGCGATTCTCGCGCTGTCAGCGGATCCGCGGCCGCGCGGCACACGAACGCTGGTCGGTCACGACCTGTATCGGCTCCGTATTCGGGTGGATGGCGTCGGGTGGCGGATCGTCTACCAGGTACGTGATGCGGAGCGGGTTGTGCTGATCACCCGGGTTGCTCGCCGAGACGAAGGCACCTACCAGCGACTGTAGGCCTCAAACCCGCTCCGTCGCGCGGCCCATCCCTCGCGAGTGATCGCGTACCGGCCGACCTGGTGCCCGAACAGGCCGACCTCCCCGCGCGGGTATCATCCGCGCGATGCACGCCGCGCCCGCCCCCGATATCGAACGTGACCGCACGCGGGCGCTGGTCACGTACTTCACCGCGGCCGCCCTGGCCAGCATCGCCTATATCGCCGCATGGACGGTGGCGACGCTGGCAGCCCCGGAGATCACCGGCTTCGCGGGATCGAGCGGGTGGCCGAGCGCCACGGCCGTCGGAGGCACCGCGCTGGCGGCGACGCTCCTCTCGTCAGTCATGGCGCGTCGCGGCCGACGAGCGGGGATCGTGCTGGGGATCAGCATCGCGGTGGTCGGCGGCGCACTGGCGATCCTCGCCGTCGTCGCCGGCTCGATCCTGCTCCTCCTGCTCGCCCTGGCGGCCGTCGGCTTCGGCAACGCTGCCATGAACCTGTCCCGGTACGCCGCGGCCGACATGTATCCGCCCGAACGTCGTGCCGGCGCCCTGGGGGTCGTGGTCTGGGGCGGGACGATTGGGGCGGTGCTTGGACCGAACCTGGTCGGCCCTGCCGGCGCGCTCGCCCCATCACTCGGCCTCTCCGCGCTCGCCGGCGGGTTCGCGCTGGCGCTCGTCTTCCTGGTCGCTGCGCTGCTCGTGGCCTTCCTCGGTCCGTCGGCACCTTCCCAGCCGCACCTCGATGAGCCAAAGCGCCCGGCCGGGACCCGCGCGACGCCGGCACGCCGGCTCCTGGCGGAGCTGATGCGCCGACCCCGAGGTCGGACCGCCGTGATCGCCCTCGTGATCAGCCAGCTGGTGATGACGCTGGTCATGGCCATGACGCCGTATCACCTTCGCTCCATGGACCATGGCCTCGAGACGGTCGGACTCGTGATCAGCGCGCACACCTTCGGGATGTTCGCCTTCTCGCCGCTCTCGGGACGCCTGACCGATCGATTCGGGGCGACGGCCATGGTCCTTGTCGGTTTCGCCGTGCTGGCCAGCTCGGGACTCATGGCGGCCGTCATCCCCGACAGCGGCGCCATCCTGGCCGTCCCGCTCTTCCTGCTGGGAGTCGGCTGGAACCTGGGCTTCGTGGCCGGCAGCTCGCTTCTGACCGCGGAGGCACCGGTCGGCGACCGCGCCCGCCTCCAGGGTGCCAGCGATGCACTGGTGTGGACCGTGGCCGCTGTGGCGAGCCTCAGCGCGGGGTACGTTGTCGCGGCGGCTTCCTACGCGTCCCTGTCACTGGTTGCCGCCGCCCTCGCAGTGGTGCTGGGTGGCGCCATCGTGGCGGACACGCGCAGGTCCCGGTCCGCGCCGGCGTGATCGGTCAGCCGAGGTTGGTGCGCAGGAACTCCACGGTCCGCGCGTAGACGAGCTCGGCTGCCTTCTCATCGAACTCGGGACGGTCCGGCTCGGTGAACCAGTGCCTCATGCCCGGGTAGATGTGCGCCGCGCTGCCCTCGGGGAGCGACTTGCCCGTCGCGGGAGTATCGACGAACTGGTCGTCCTCGGCGAAATGGCCGAGGTAGGCGGCTCCACCGGGGCCCTCGTACACGTCGCTGTAGATGGAAACGAAGGCCGCGACGTCGGGCCTCCCGGCCGCGACCTGACTGCCATACCAGCCTCCGAAGCTCGGGGCGACGATCGCAGCGCGGTCGCCGCGCACGTCCGGCTGGGCCAGCAGATGGTCGAGCGCGGCCTCGACGCGCCCCATGATGCGGTCCGGATTCAGCCCGCCCGGCCCGCCGCCGCCCTGCTCGATCGCGGTGGTGTACGCCTCGGCGTCCTCGATCGTGGTCAGGACGGTCCCGTCGAACAGGTCGGGAGCCATGACCGTGAAGCCGTCGCCCGCCAGCCGGTCGGCGAGGTCGCGCATGGCATCGTTGAGACCCCACCACGCGTGAAGGAGCAGGACGGGTGGCCCGGGCGCCGGCCGCGCAGGCGCGAGATAGGCGTCCGTATCGCCGGCGGCGGTCTGGAGTCGTGTCATCTGGCCCATGCCGGCATGGTACAGACCGATAACGCGTCTGGCCTAAGGCTGGGCTACCGGCAGGGTGATCCCCTCCAGGTTGGACTCGGTGCATTGATCGTCGTCAGGGAGGAGAGGCTGAACGATGATGTCGAGGATCCGATTCGCGGCTCGATCGCCAAGCTGCAGCCCGACGCCGGGGCCGGCGTCAAGGGTCGTGAAGTACGGTTCGAACGCTCCACCCTCGCGGAGCTCGTCCACGAGACGTGAGGCATCGGCCCGGGCGGCGATCCCGCACCGCACGATTGGGTACGGCTCGTCGGGCGATCCAACGTCGGCGCCCCAGGAGAGGATCTCGCCGCCCAGCGGCCACGGCACGTCAGCGACATCTGGCGGCAGCTCTGCCAGCGCGCCGCCGTAGAGATCCGCGAAGATGAAGACGCGGAAGCGCAAGGCCTGGACCGTGCATGGATCACGCTCGGCCCAGGCGTCGTCAGGCAACCAGGAATCGAACACCAACATCTTGGCGCCCAACGCGTCCAATGCCTCTCGTTCGGGGGACGGCTCGTAGTAGAGGGCATCGTCGGGGAACATCGACGCCCAGTGGACGGTGACGGCGTCGGTGCCCGAGCCGAGCGATATGCCATAACCATTGCCGTCGCGTCCGGGTGGTTCGACGTTGGGCAGTGCCACCGGGTTGTAGGAGCCACTCGTGCCGAAGGGGCCGGTCGCCGTGACCGTCTCACGCAATTGCGCTATCCCAGCCGGCGTGAGACGACGGGCCAGCATCCAGGCCCCGTCGATAACGTCCAATGGGCTGCTGACCGCGACCAACTTGAGATCAGGGGTGAGGACGTGACCGTCCTCGTACACGCTGATGAGCCACTGCCGCCCCGTGCCCGAGAAATAATCGACCCGCAGGGCGAGCGGAACCGTCTCGTCGAGGTCGTCGCAGGCCGCGTACAGCGCGACCGGTGGGGGCAGCGGCGTGGGGCTGGGGATGGGGCTGATCGAGGGAGCATTGGATGCGTCGATCGACGGGCTCGCGTCGGCAATTGACGCGGTCGGAGACGAGCTCGGGCTGCCGAACGTGACGATGTTGGCGG
>JAOUHE010000107.1 GCA_029865285.1 Chloroflexota bacterium | reverse complement strand
ACCCGGCGGATCGCACCATCGGTCGCTACGAGGAGGCACTGCAGATCATCGTTCCCCTCCTCCGCGCGGGTCGCGCCGACTTCCACGGCGCGTTCCACAGCGCCACGGATCTGGAGCAGCGGCCCCGCGGCCCGCGCCCCGGTGGCGTGCCGATCATGCTGGGCGGCCATGGGCCGCGCACCATGCGGCTCGCCGTCGAGCACGCCGACATCTGGAGCGCGTACGCAACCGAGAGCAGCCTGCCCGTCGCCTTCGAGGCGATGCTGGTCGCCTTGGACGCGGCCTGTGCCGCAGCCGCCCGGGATCCGGGCAGCCTGGGACGATCGATCGGCGTCATGGTGGAGCCGACCGACGACCACGGTGCTGAAGCGGCCGACCTGGGTGTGGCCATCACCGGCACGGCCGAGGAGATCGCCGGCACGTTCGCGACCTTCGCCGCGATGGGCGTCACGCGCCTCGAGGTCATGCTGTGGCCGAACACGGTCGAAGCGGTCGAGGCGATGCGGCCGGTGCTCGCGGCCCTCGATTCCTGAGCTGCGGCTGAGAGCCAATCCTCAGTCGAGGACTCGCTCCACGAATTGACCGGCACCTCGACGGCCGAGGAAGGTCCCGTCTCGCACGACCGCCTGACCCCGCAACAGCACCGATTGCACGGCGCCTCGCATGGAGAACCCCTCGTAGGGCGTGAAGTCCGAACTGTGATGCAGGCCCGTCTGGCGCAGCGTGCGCGAGGCGTCGGGGTCGAACAGGACCAGGTCGGCATCGCGCCCGACCTCGACCGATCCCTTGTTCGTCAGTCCGAAGAGCCGGGCCGGCGTCCTGGACAGCACGTCGACCATCCGCTCGAGCGTCATGCGCCCCGCCGCGGGGCCGAGACCATGTACCAGCGATAGCAGGGTCTCGATCCCCGGCGCCCCGTTGCTGATCTGCGGGAACGGTGGAGCGGGAATCGCCTTCTCGACCGCCAGCCGGTCCGGCACGTGGTCCGAGGCGACGAGGTCGAGTCCACCCGCACGCAGCCCAAGCCAGAGCGCCTGACGATCCGCCTCGCTGCGCAGCGGCGGCGAGATGACGCTCCGGATCACCTCGGCCTCGTCCTCGGCTGCATAGCGCGTATCGGTCAGGGCCAGGTAGGGCGGGCACGTCTCCGCGTAGACGGGCCAGCCGCGCGCCTTGGCGGCGGCCACCTCGGCGAGCGCATCGGCGCACGAAAGATGCACGAGATAGACCGATGCGTCCGCGGCCCGGGCGAGCGCGATGGCGCGGTGGGTCGCCTCCGCCTCGGCGTAGGCGGGACGGGTCAGCGCATGGTGCCGACACGAGACGTTGCCCGCGGCCAGGGCATCGGCTACGAGGGAATCGATGACGGTGGCGCTCTCACAGTGGACCTGCAGCATCCCGCCATGGCGACCCATGACGCGAAGCGCGGCAAGGAGGCGCTCGTCGCTCAGCCGGAAGTCGTAGACCATGAACGCCTTGGCGGTCGGGACGCCGGAAGCGATCAGTTCCGGGAGTTCGGCGATCGGATCGGCCTGCTGCCCGGTGATCACCGCCGAGAGACCGAAGTCGACCGCCGATTCCCCTTCCGTCCGTGCGCGGAACTCGCGCATCCCCGCGAGCAGCGACTGCGAGCCCTCGTCGCTGATGCCGGTCCCCGGGTTATTGAAGGACAGGAACGTGGTGGTGCCTCCGAACGCGGCCGCCACCGAATCGGCGAAGAATCGGTCCGGCTGATCCGGGCTCGGCAGTCGGGTGTGGGTGTGCACGTCGACCGCGCCGGGAAGCACGAGCATGCCGGTGGCATCGATCCGCTCGTGCGCGCCCTGCCCAACGCCCTCCCCGACCGCCGTGATCCGTCCGCCGTCCACCGCGACGTCGGCGCGCGACGATCCCGTGGCGGTGACCACCGTGCCGCCGGAGACGACCAGGTCAGTCACGTTCGCATGTGCGCCCCGGCGAGCCGCTCAACTCTCCTCGGCAATCTCGATCTCCTGGGCGCCTTCCCACAGGACCCGGCGGCCCATCTCCGGCAACAGCTCGCCCCCGGTCACCACGGTGGCGAAGTGATTGGCAGCGAGTTGACCGAGCTTGGACGAAAACATGCAGGCCCCATAGGGGAAGAGGATCTCGCACTCGGACAGGTCGCCGGTGTAGATCAGCAGCTCACCCGGAGCGGGGTGCGAGGTGTGGTTCTCGTAGCCGACCCCCACGTCGAGATCGCCGAACGGGATCCAGGTGCCCTCCCCACTCCAGCGGCAGTGGATCAGTTGCGAGCGGATCGGCAGCATTCGCCGCACCGCTTCGACCGTCCGGGGCGCATCGGTCTCCCATCGGGCGGTAAAGTGAAGGTCGCCAACGCGGATCGTCAGGTTCGCCATGCGCGGAGGATAGCAGTGGCTGATCACCGTCCGACCATCTCGACCCACGTCCTCGATCTCGAAGTCGGCATGCCTGCCGCCGGTCTCCCGGTCGCGCTCTTCCGCCTGGAGGAGGACGGCCAGCCGGAGCTGATGAGTGAGCAGGCGACCGATGCCGATGGGCGAATCCGTTCCCTCCTGCCGAGCGAGCTCCAGGAGGGCGAGTACCAGCTGGTCTTCGACCTTGCGGCGTACGCCGCCACCCTCGATCGTGACACCGACTTTTTCGAGAACATGGCGGTCGGGATCCGAATCGACGACGCCCGGCGCAGCTACCACGTCCCACTCCTCCTCTCACCCTTTGGCCTGACCACCTACCGTGGGACCTGATGGACCTTCCGGCGACCGATGCGCTGAACGCGCTCCCCGATGACGAGTTTGCCAGCGCACTCGCTCCCCTCTTCGAGGGCGCCCCATCGCTCCTGAGACGACTTGCGGCAGCCAGGCCCTTCGAATCCGATGACGCCCTGCTGGCAGCCGCCCATGACGCGGCAGCCACTGCTCCCGAGGCGGAGCTCCTTGAGCTGCTGGACGCCCATCCGCGGATTGGCGCGGAGGCAGCCGTGATGTCGACCATGTCCCGCGAAGAACAGTCAGATGACGGCCCGGATGAGGCTTCCGGCGACGCACCGGGGGTGGTCGAAGACCTGTTGGTCCTCAACGAGATCTACGAGCAGCGGTTCGGCTTCCGCTACGTGGTCTTCGTCGCGGGCAGGCCAAGGTCGGCGATCGTGCCACTCATGGAAGCGGCCCTTCGAAACGACCGCGAGGCCGAGCTGCGACGCGGGGTCCAGGACGCGATCTACATCGCTGGAGACCGGATACGTCGCGCTCGCGGCGTCGACGACGATCCCGAGGAGGACGGGTCGTGAGCTACGAGATCCGCTACGGCAAGGCCGACGTGAAGGTGTATCGAACCTACGGCACGCCCCTGCGTGGCGTGACGGCGATCCCGGAGTCGTCGTTCACCGGCCGCTCCAACACCCTGATGGCCGCCGAGCTCGAGGTCGTCGTGCACGGCACCACCTTCCTGGACGCCTATACCCGTGGTGACAACCGCCTTGTGGTGGCCACCGACACGATGAAGAACTTCATGCACGCAGCGAGCCTTGCGACGCAGGCGACGACCCTGGAGGGGTGGCTGCACGACGTCGGCTCCGCGTTTCTGGCCACGTATCCGCACATGGAGCGGGTGACCATGTTGGGGCGTCAACTGCCCTTCCCCGCAGTCGCGGTGCCGGCCGGCGCCGGCAGCGGGCGCGCCAGCTCCGACGTTCTGTTCGCGCGCGACCGCAACGACCGTTCGACCGCGTCACTCGACCTTGAGCGCGACAGGGACGCGGTACGGATCACCGGACACGAGTGTGGCCGCACGGACCTGCAGTTCATCAAGATCACCGGCAGCGCCTTTGCCGATTTCGCTCGTGATGAGCACACCACGCTGCCCGAGCGCCGCGATCGGCCCCTCTACGTCTGGTGCGACATCGGGTGGCGCTATGCCGATGCCGCCGACGCGCTTGGCACCGATCCATCCCGCTACGTCGATGGCGAGCAGGTCGCCGACCTCGCCGGGGCGGTCTTCGACGAGTTCGTCAGCCTCTCGATCCAGCACCTGGTGAACGAGATCGGAACGCGGATGCTGGAGCGCTGGCCGCAACTGGCCGAGGTCAGCTTCGAGGCGACCAACCGGCTCTGGGACGTGGGCACGGAGAGCGAGACCGATTCGCGCGTGAAGACCTACGCCGACCCGCGGCCGCCATTCGGGCGCATCGGCCTGGTCATGCGCCGCGACTGATCGGGCCGGCGACGCCGAGGCCCGGCAGATCGATCGCCGGGCAGCGATTCATCACCACCAGCAGGCCGGCAGCGTCCGCTCGCTCGGCGGCGGCCTCGTCCCAGACCTCGAGCTGCAGCCAGACGGCCTTCGCGCCGATGGCGATCGCCTCGTCAACATGCGCACCCGCCCGATGGGACGCGCGGAAGATATCGACCACTTCGATCGGACTGTCGTCGGAGCGACCCGCGGCCGCGGTCGCCAGGTCAGGGGCGGTGGCCTGGCCGTGGATGACTGCGGAACGAGGGTAGATCGGGATCATCTCGTACCCGTGCCGCTGCAACGTTCGGGACACACCATGGCTGGCACGCCACGGGTCAGGCGAGCATCCGACCACCGCCCACACCTTGAACTCGGTGAGGATGCGACGCGCGACCTCCGGATCACTCCACCTGGTGGCGACTCCGTGCGTCATCGGTTGCGGGACAGTTCCTGAAGTGCCGCCTTGATCCGCGCGTCGAGCTGTCCCGCCGTGTCAGCCACCGCCCCCGCGGCCCGCCGAGCCTCCGTGGCCGTGTAGCCGAGCGACTCCAGCGCGGCCACGACGTCCGAGTCGGCTGACGCTCCCCCTCCACCGGCGATCCCCGCGGCATGGATCTTCTCCTTCAGTTCGAGAACGATCCGTTGCGCGGTCTTGCGGCCGACTCCGCTCACCGAGGTGAGCACATCGAGGTTGTCGGTGACGATGGCGAGCTGCAATTTGGTCACCGGGTAGGCGCTGGTGATGGCAAGCGCGAGCCGCGGGCCGACTCCGCTCACCGTCATCAGCAGCTCGAAGAAGGCGAGCTCCTCCGGGGCGCCGAATCCGAAGAGCGACTGCTGATCCTCGCGGACGAGGTGATGAATGAACAGGTGAGCCTCGGATCCAACGCGCAGCTTCGCCAGGAGGGCCGGGCCGGCAGCGACCCGGTAGCCGACCCCACCCAGCTCGACCAGGGCGAATTCAGGGCCGACGTGCACAACCGTGCCGCGCAACGACCCGATCATCGAGCCGCCGCCAGCTGGGCGTCCACGGCTCCCCGATGCGCACAGCCGATGGCGACCGCAAGTGCATCGGTCGCGTCGTCGGGGACCGCGGTGAGTTGCACACCGAGCAGGCGCGCCACCATGGTCGCCACCTGGGCCTTGTCTGCCGACCCGTTGCCACAGACCGATTGCTTGACCTCGTTGGGGGTCGGTTCATCGACCTCGATACGCGACTCGGCGGCGACCAACAGTGCAACGCCTCGGGCCTGTCCCACGGTCATGGCGGTCTGGACATTCCGCTGGAAGAAGAGCCGCTCGACGCCGATGCGCGCCGGCCGGTGCTGGGCGACAAGCGCCGCCAGGGCGTCGTGCAGCTGACGCAGGCGCTCGGCATCGGTATCGGTCGAGGAGGTTCGAATCACCCCCGCGTCGACCAGGGACAGCTTGCCGTGCTCGAGCGCCACCACGCCGAAGCCGCACGCGGCGGTGCCGGGGTCGATACCAAGGGCGATCACCCGGCTATCGTAGCCGCGCGGCGGTGGAGGACGGGTCGCCGTCAGGCGACGCTCGCCTCCAGCTGTTCCATGAGTGCGTCGGCAAT
>JAOUHE010000106.1 GCA_029865285.1 Chloroflexota bacterium | reverse complement strand
TCTGCTGGGAGTCATCGGGACGTTCGCCCTCTTCAACGCCCTGATCACCGGTGGACGCGCCGGGACCTTCATCGACGGGCCGACGCACGTGCTGCTCACCATTCCACCGTTCGGCGCGGAGCTGACGGCGGAGGGGATCAGCCTCGCCGCGAGCCAGCTGCTGCGTTATGCCGCGTACGCGGCGGTGGGATTCCCGGTGGCGTACGCGCTCGCCCCCGGCGATCTCGCCATTGCGCTGCGCCGTCTGGGGGTCGGTGACCGCATCGCGGTGATGGTGGAGCTGACGGTCCGCTTCATCCCGACCCTGGCCGCGGAATTTGGCGAGACGATCGACGCGCAGCGCGTGCGCGGCTACGACCCGACCGCGCGTGGCGGCGGGCCAATTACCCGGTTGCGCAGGATGGCACCCATCTTCGTGCCGGTGACTGTCGGGTCAATCGCGGGCGCCGAGGACACCATCGACGCCATGGATCTCCGGGGGTTCGGCGTGGGCCGGCGCACCTGGGCACGCGAGCTCCACTTCGGGAGGGCAGACTGGCTGGTGGTCGCCGTTGTCATCGCAATCGTCGGCCTGGCCACGTTCCTGAATCTGAGCGGACAGTCGCAGCACTACCTGCTGCCGTTCCTCGTGCCGGCCTGATCGGCTGATTCCAGCGCTCCACCTCGTGACCCGATTGTGGACGGGTCGTGGACAACTCTCGGTCGAACCCGAAATTTCGTGGACAACCCCTCTAGGCAGGCCGCGCCGTCCCCCCTATAGTTCTGGTTGTCCCGGAGGAGCCGGGCCACGGTCCTGAGATTGCATCAAGGGTTCGGGGCGAGGTTCCTTCGGGACACTTCGTATGCCCCGAAACTCATAGGCGCAACAGCCAGGACCGATACGACGGCCGGAAGCCCAACGCCCGCAGCCGGTCTGCCAGGGCGGACTCCCCCGGCGGCAGGCGATCCACCCGCTCGAGCCGCAGCTCCTTCATCGGTCCTCCCGGCGCCACCAGGCTCGGAAGAGCGGCGAGCGCCGCCTCGGCGATCTCGTCGTCGGCGAAGGTCGGCAGCGTGAGCAGGCCTCTGCCCCCTCGCTCCACGTACAGCGCCGCCAGGCCATCGACCAGCACGACGTACGCGCCTGGGACACGCGCAAGCGGCAGCCGCGCCGCATCCACGTCCTGCGGCCACGGCAGGATCGCCCCGTAGGGTTGGGCCGGATCGGCAGCCGCCAGAAGATGAACCGCCGGACGCCCATCGGCATCCGACTCACGCTCGGCGCGGAGCCGATCGACCGCCCCGGGCAGCGCGAATTGCGCTCCTCCCAGGCCCGCCACGAAGTAGCCGCGCCGTGCCCGCCCTGCCTCCTCCATGGCCCGCAGCACCGGATAGACGCCGGCGAAACCGCCGGCGATGCCCTCGGAGAGTGCCGCCTCGCGGGTGACCACCCCGTGGCGGTCGAGGAGCGCCAGCGCCTGGGCGTGGCTTCGCTCGGTCGGCGAGCGACCCGCGCCGACCAGGTCGGCGACCAGAGACCAGCGGCCGGCGGCACGCGGAGGTCCGGTGCCGGCCGGGCGGCCAGGGCGAGTCATGCGCGATCGCGAGCGTGGCAGACGCATCGCCCGCAGTGCGGTGAACGTGTCGTTGGTTACCTCGCCCGCCCAAACCAGGTCCCACAACGCGTCGAGCAGGTCGATTTCGTTGGCCGCCTCGCTGACACCCGCGCGCAACGGACCGAAAAAGGTCGCGCCGCGCTGCTGGAGGTGCCGGCGAATGGCCGCGTGGATCGGTCCCGACGGAGGATCGCCCGACTCAAAGGCGCCCGTCGAGGCGAGCAGTTCGGCGCGGCCCCGGCGGAAGATGGCCACCCGCCCGTCGTCCCGGCCGATCGGTCCGCGCCCGACCCAGACGACCTCGCCCGCAGCGCCGAGCTCGTCGAGCAGGCGGGGGGCGTAGTCGCGGACGCGGGCGGACAGCACGTCACGTTCGAGAATCGAAGCCGGAATCGGGTATCCCTCGAGCTGCGTCAGCACCTCGAACAGGCGCCCGGTGCCTCCTGCGGTCGACCCCACGCCCTGCCACGCCGGCAGGAACCGCGCGAGCGCGTCGGGGGCGACCGGCTCCACCTCACGGCGCAGTCGTGCCAGGGATCGTCGCCGCAGCGACCGCAGGATCTCGGGGTCGGCGAACTCGTGCTCGGCGCCACCGGGTCGGAAGGCCCCTTCGATCAGGGACCCGGCGTCGACCAGGGACCGGAGCTGCGCCTCAACGCCCCGAACCGCGATTCCCCACCGGGCAGCCGGCGCAGCCGCGGTGAACGGTGCGTGCGTGCGGGCCCAGCGCAGCAGCAGCGCGTCGAGCGGCGGCGGACCGTCCACGGGCGCAGCAAGCCACGCATCGGCAACCCCGGCAGGGGGGTTGACACCCAGCGCGTCCCGGTAGCGCACCACATCCTCGATGGCGATCCAGCGCTCCTCCCCGCCGATCCGCGCCAGGATGGCGCGTCGCTGCCGCTCCAGGAGGCGGAGTGCATCCGCGGGATCGGCCACGTCACATCGCGCGGCCACCTCGTGCTCGGCGAGATCGCCGAGCCGCCGCAGCAGGTCGTGGATCCCGTCGACGGTGCGGACGCGTCGCGCGCCGGTCAGCGCCTGCAGCTCCAGTTCGAGGTCGCCGGCGGCCGCCGGGTCCAGCAGCTCGCGCAGTTCATCGGTGCCCAGCAGTTCGGCGAGCAGCTCGCGATCGAGGGCGAGGGCCTGCGCACGCCGCTCAGCGAGGGGGGCGTCGCCCTCGTACATGTACGTGCCGATGTAATCGAACAGCAGGCTCGAGGCGAAGGGCGAGGCGGATCTCGTCTCGACGCTCACCACGCGGACCGTGCGGGCCGCAACACCGGCCAGCAGCTCGCGCAGGGCCGGCAGGTCGAAGACGTCGCGCAGGATCTCCCGGTGCGTCTCGAGGATGATCGGGAACGAACCGTATCGGCTGGCCACCGCCAGCAGGTCCGATGACCGTTGGCGCTGCATCCAGAGCGGCGTTCGCTGACCGGGGCGCCTCCGCGGCAGCAGAAGGGCGCGTGCCGCGTTCTCCCGGAAGCGCGCGGCAAAGATGGCCGATCCGCCGAGGGCATCGGTGACCCGTTGTTCAATCTCGCCCGGCTCGAACAGGAACAGGTCCTCGGGTGGCGCCTCGGTAGCTTCGGGCAGTCGCAGCGCGATCCCGTCGTCGGTCCACAGCGCCTGCCCGGCCTGGCCGTCCGCGGCCAGCCGCGCCTCGATGGCCATCGCCCAGGGGGCATGGACCCGGCCACCGAACGGGGAGAGCAGGCAGGCCCGCCAGTCGCCGAGCTCGTCGCGAAATCGCTCGATGACAATTTGGGCGTCGGTCGGCAACGCCCCGGTCGCCTCTCGCTGATCGGCAAGGTAGGCGAGCAGGTTGCGGGAGGCACGCTCGTCGAGCGCGTGATCGCTACGCAGCCGCGCCTCGGCCTTCGCCGGCGCGAGTCCCCCCATCTCGCGCAGGAAGGCGCCGATGGCGAGGCCCAGCTCGACCGGGCGCCCGACCCCGTCGCCCTTCCAGAAGGGCATCTTGCCCGGCTCACCGGGCGCTGGCGTGACGATCACGCGGTCGGCGCGGATCTCCTCGATGCGCCACGACGATGCGCCCAGCAGGAAGACCTCGCCGACGCGGCTCTCGTAGACCATCTCCTCGTCGAGCTCACCAACGCGGCGCCCCTTTCCGCCAGAAGCGCCCTCCTCCCCGGCCAGGAAGACGCCGAACAGCCCGCGGTCGGGGATCGTCCCACCGGAGGTGACCGCCAGCACCCGCGCGTCGTTGCGGCTCTGGATCGTGTCGGCCGTGCGGTCCCAGACGACACGCGGCCGGAGCTCGGCAACCTCGTCCGACGGATAGCGGCCGGAGAGCATGTCGAGCACTCCCTCCAGCTGCGCGCGGGACAGGTCGCGGAAGGGATCGGCGCGGATCACCATCGCGTGCAGCGTGCTCACCGTCCAGATGTCCATGGCGGCTGCAGCGACGACCTGCTGGGCGAGCACGTCGAGCGGGTTGCGCGGCACGCGGGTCTCCTCGATCGCCCCGTCGAGCATCCGTCGCACCACGACCGCAGCCTCCAGCAGATCGCCGCGGTACTTGGGGAAGATCTTCCCGGTCGATGGCTCGCCGACCTGGTGCCCCGCGCGACCGATCCGCTGCAGCCCCGCCGCCACCGACGGCGGCGCCTCGATCTGGATCACCAGGTCGATCGCTCCCATGTCGATCCCCAGCTCCAGGCTTGATGTGGCGATCAGTGCCGGCAGGCGCCCCGCCTTCAGCTCCTCCTCGATCTGCAGCCGCTGCTCGCGGGCGATGCTGCCGTGGTGGGCGCGGACCAGCTCCTCGCCGGCCAGCTCGTTGAGACGCGCTGCCAGTCGCTCGGCGAGGCGACGCGAATTCACGAAGACCAGCGTGGACCGATGGGCACGGATCAGCTCGAGCAGGCGCGGGTGGATCGACGGCCAGATGGAGTGGCGCTCCATCGGTCCGGCCGACTCGTCCGCCTCGTCGCCGGGACGACTCATGTCCTCGATCGGCACAATCACCTCGAGGTCGAGCGCCTTGCGGGACCCAGCGTCGACGATCTCGACCGATCGGCCGGCGCCACCCAGGAACCCGGCGATCGCCGAGAGCGGGCGCTGCGTGGCGGAGAGGCCGATCCGCTGGGGATCCACATCGGTCAGGGCGGACAGGCGTTCGAGCGAGAGTGCCAGGTGTGAACCGCGCTTGGTGCCGGCCAGCGCATGGACCTCGTCGATGATCACGTGCTCGACGCCGCGCAGGACCTCTCGCGCCTGGCTGGTGAGCAGCAGGTAGAGGCTCTCCGGCGTCGTCACCAGGATCTCCGGCGGATCTTTGACCAGCTGGCGCCGGGCATCTGCCGGGGTGTCACCCGTTCGGGATGCAACGCGCACCTCCGGCAGCTCCAGCCCCAGCCGCTCGGCCGTTCGGCGAATCCCCGCCAGCGGCGCGCGGAGGTTGCGCTCGACGTCGTAGGTCAGCGCCTTCAGCGGCGAGACGTACAGGACTCGCAGGCGCCGGTCGCGCGGGCGGGCCGACGATGGGGCATGCAGGCGATCAAGGCACCACAGGAACGCGGCCAGGGTCTTGCCGCTGCCGGTCGGCGCGTGCAGCAGCGTGTGGCTGCCCGCGGCGATCGGCGGCCAGCCGAGCCGCTGTGCGGGCGTCGGCTCCGCAAATGCGTCCTCAAACCAGGCGCGAGTCGCCGCCGAGAAGAGCGTGAGTGGGTCGGCGTCGCGGGACGTTCGCACGATCCGCGCAGTCTAGCAAGGTCGCCGGCAATGAGAACATGCGTTCGGTTCCAGCAGCAGAACGAGGACCGGACCCATCGCTGGATCCGATCCTCGCGTTGCGCGGCGGCTCCGAGCTTCCGCCGCGCGGCTCATCGGGCGATCAGTTCAGCGGATCGCCGTCACCTGACTCGAAGAGCCCCAGGGCTCCACGCCCAACAAAGTTGAAGGCGTGGGTCACGATCGGGTAGAGACCATCCTCGGCGGTCTGGAACTCGATGATCGCGCCCTGTGCTGGCGACAGGTCAACCGCCTGCGATCCCCAGTTGCCATCGTTGCCGCGGAGGAGGTGGATCCCCTCTTTCGTCACCGTGTCAAAGATGGTGCCGACGATGTGGAACGACGAGTCGATGCTCGGCCCCACGTTGAGCACAAAGAGGCGTACACGCTCCCCGGTCTCGACGTGAATCGGGTTGTCCAGGTACTGGTTGGCGACGCCATTGAACATGACGAAGTCCGGAGCCGGGGCGCCCGATGCCGCCTTGCTCAGGTCGG
>JAOUHE010000105.1 GCA_029865285.1 Chloroflexota bacterium | reverse complement strand
GCGTCAAGCTCCCCGGGCGGCCCGAATGCCACCCGGGCGCCGTCGACGGCGCTGGTCGAGTTCCGTTCGAGCAGGCTCCGCAACGTTGCGCTGACCGTAGCGAGGGCGCGAAAGGAGCTCATGAACCGCCCCGCCGCTTGTGTAGCTCGTCGAGCGAGACGCGTGCCTTGCGTCGGCCAGCGGGAGGCGGATCGCTCGGCTGTACCGAGGGCATGCGGACCTCGATACGCCCAATGTGCACTCGTGGCGCCGCTGGGCCCGCTGTCTGCGGTGGTTTGTGATCCGGCGAGCCACTGGCGTCGGACGCATAGCGGGGCGTCTCGATGTCGAGTGGTGGTGCGGGCTGCTCAGCGCGAGATGGCGGCGGCAGGACCGGACGTGCCGCTGTGTGGTCGGATTCGGACCCGTGCCCAACTGCGTTTGGCGCAGCCCAAGGCTCTGCAATGTCCGCTTCACGGCCGTGGGTCCGAATTTGGGGAGGAGGCGTCGGAGCGAGGGCTGGTGGCTCATGGGGCGAGACGTTGCTCTGATCCGGAGAGACAGATCGTTGGCCAGGATCAGATGTGGTCGATAGCGCTCGTACCGAGCGCTGGGAGACTCCTGACACCGGGTCCGCTCGGACAACGTTGCGCGAGGGCGTTCCTGGTGTTGAAGCAGTCCTCCGATCAGCGTCTTGGCGGGGTTGGTCGGTGTCTGTGGGGTGGCGCCGGCCTGACTGAGTCAGAGGCGCGAGATCGTAACCCGGTGATGGAGGGGCGCCCGAGCCGCGCTCGGTGTTGGTGACGGGCGTCGAAAGGCTGGGCTGGTTGGACGGGCCGGCCGATGCGTGACTCCCACGGCCACCGTCGACATCCAGCTCCGCCAGGCCGGTGTCCGGCGTTGAAGCGGCGGCCGGGCTCCGGCTCATGGCGTCGCGTCGCCTCGGTCCTGGTGCGCCGACGGGATCGTCGGTGGGAGGTGAAGTGGCGCTCCCTTTGGAGCCTTCTCGGGTCTCGTCGATGTTCGTGGGGTGGGGCCGGTCTGGATGGGTGAGAGGCGCAAGGTCGTCACCCGGTGATGGATCAGGGGCGTCGGAACCGGGGCGCGTCGTGGCATTGGGTGTCGCCGTGCCGGGCTGGTTGGCCCAGCCGGCCAATGCGTCCCCTCCGCGGCCACCGCCCGCGGGTGAGGGCGATCCGACGGCTGGAGTCGAGGCGTTGTCCGCGTTCGATGCATCCGACGCCGTCGGCGCCGCCGGTGGCACCGGCGCGTCTGGCCCCGTGGGGGGCGCCGCGTGTTCAGGTTTGCGGGCCGGATCGTTGCTCGGCGCCTGGCCCGCTCTTGCCGCTGGGAGCAATCCGAGATCTGTCACGTCCGTGTGAGCAGCCCGGCCACTGGGCTCGAGGCCGATGGTGTGCGGTCCGCCCCAGCTGCTACTCGTCGAGGCAGCGTCCCGCGGCGGCGACAACGCCCCGGATGGTCGGCCGAAATCCTCGTCAGACGGCGACGGCATGGACGGCGCAGTCGCAGCCAGTTCGTGGGAATACGGGTTGACCCCAGTGACCTTTGCGCCATCACGATGCCCCAGGTCGGGCATTGGTGGCGTTGCGGTTCCTCTCGTCACATCAGCGGGAGGAGCCACTTCTCCGGGAGCGGCGAGGGGAGGATCCGGCGCAGCCAGGCTATCGCCTTCGCCAGCCGTACGGCGCGACGCTTCGCTACTCGACGCCGGCACGGAGAGTGGCCGGTCTTGCGATGCCGGGATGGGCTCAACGCCGGCGGCCCTTGGCGAAAGCGTGTCGGACGTATCGCGGCCTGTCTGCTGCGGGCTTGACGGCAGTCGCGCCTGCAAGTCCGGTACCTGCCCTCTATCGAGCCCGTCCTTCATCTGCGCTGTCCGACCGGTCCCGAGGGGTGGGCTTGGCCCTCCGGCGTCCTCAGCGTATTCGAGGTGGTCGAGCGGCCTGGCCTCGCGCTCCGGTTTCGCGACCCCTGAGGTCATGTCGCTGCGGACGGCCTGTGGGCCGAGCGCTGGCTCGCCGTCAGCGCCGGGTGGGAAGTCGGCTCCGAGCGCAGGTAGCCGAAGATCGGCCCGGGGTCGCTCGGAGACCGGGTTGGTCTCGGTCGAAACCTCAGAATCCTCAGGCCCGTCGGAGATGGCGCGCTCGACGAGGCTGGGCTGGGGTGCTGCGCGAGCCGGTGTTGCCTGTGACTCAGCGTCGCTCCAGGCGCCGACTTCAGGAGCGGCGAAGTCCAGGGGGTTCGGTTCCTCGAGCGCCCGGGCGGTTCCGAACCTCATCGAGGAAGGGGGCCGTACCACTGCGCCGTGTCCCAACGCTCCATCCGCCAGGCGCGTGAAGAAGCCCGTCATGGGATCAGGTCGAGGTAGGCCTGGCGCCGCACCGCCGACATCTCCAGAATGTCGGATTCCCGCCAACCGTACGCGGTTGCGAGCGCATGGACATCCCAGATGACACGCTGTGCGGTGACCGTGAACTCGGCCCACAGGTAGAGGGGGACGTCAAGTGCCGCTCCCGACTCGTGACCGCAGATCGCACAGGCAGTTCGCACAACGACGTCGGCCAAGGGGTCGGCGGCTCCAAGGGCATCGCCGACGCTGTCCAACAAAGAGGCCGGCAGCTCGCCCACCGGCACCGCCGTGCCGTGGGTATCGGTCGCTTCGACGCATCGCTCGATGAGCACCCACCGCGCCGCTTCGCGGTTTCCCGTTGCCGCCGCATCGACGAGGTCGCGAGAGGTCGGTTGGCGAGCGGTGACATGTAGACCTTCGACAGCCAGGCGCACGTGTCCGTCGTCTTGCTTCTCGCTGTCGAGGAGCGCTGAGATGCTCAGGACCAACTCGAGATCGTTCTTGCATGCGGGGCACGTCAGGACCATCGGGAGCCGGTCGCCGAACATCCGTCGCCGTAATGCGAGTAATGCGCGATCTCGGTCTCCGACCGACTCGTCCTCGACCGCCGGCAACACCGTTTCCCGATGAGCGAGTCGAGCGATGGCGACGGCACGCTCGGGCGGCGACCAGTGCTGACAACGCTCCCAGACTTCGACGACTTCGGCAGCCGAGGGCGTATGCATGGCCAGCCTATGAAGCAGGGATCGTGAAGCTCTGCTGCTCCGGCTCGGTGACACTGAGGTCGCGTTCCCAGCCCTCGTTCTGTAGCGTCATCGACTGAATGGCTACCGCATTTCCCGAACCGTCCAGTTCCGGCATTGCGGTCCATTCCGAGACCCAGCAGCGAAAGACGTTGTACGCGATGACCTTCTGCCCGGCCTCGTTGTACATCTCGATAGTGATGTCCTTGCGGAAGTCCTTGAGTGACATTTCGTTTCCCAGCTGCGCCGAGTTCGAATAGTCCCAGACCTTGTTGGCCCACTGCTCGAACGCAACGTCGTGGGTCACCCCGCGTTCGAGGGTGATCGGCCCGAAGTCCGTTTGTCCCGGCGACTTGCGGGGGCTATGCGGGTCGCCGCCCTCACGGTGGCTCACTACCTGGCTCGTGCGTGTGAGTGCACTCACGCGACTCACTCCTGCCACGTAGTTGCCGTCCCACTTCACTCGGAACTTGAAGTTCTTGTAGGGGTCGATCCGGTAGGCGTTGACGGTGAATTGTGCCATAGAGACTCCCCTTCTAGCTGGCGGCGATCTGGCTGATCTGGAGGACGACGAATTCTGCTGGGTAGAGCGGGGCGAAACCGACGAGAACGTTGACAATCCCGTTGGCCTGGTCGGTCGCCGACGTCGTCGTGGCGTCACACTGCACGAAATAGGCGTCCTTGGCCGACGTGCCGGCGAAAGCGCCCTGGCGGTAGAGGTCCTGCATGAAGGCACCGACGCTCAGACGAAGGGATGACCACAACGTCTCGCCGTTCGGCTCGAACACCGCCCACTTCGTTCCCTGAAACAGGCTGTCCTCGATGTAGAGCGCCAACCGCCGCACCGGGACGTACTTCCACTCGCTTTCCAGTTGATCGGCGCCGCGGGCGGTGCGGGCTCCCCAGACGACGCTGCCGTAGACGGGGAAGGTGCGGAGTGCGTTCATGCCCTGTTCGTTGAGCTGGCCGTTGTCGGAATCGAGCATGTCGAAGGCAGGGTTGGCGCCGGCGATGACAGCTAGCGTTCCAGCGGGTGCCTTCCACGTCCCGCGGCTGCTGTCGGTCGAGGCGAAGATGCCCGCCAAGGTCCCGCTGACCTCGGTGGTGACCGGGCGTCCCCCTGCGGTGGGATCGGGCATGGTGAGTCGCGGGAAGTAGACGGCCGCATGATCCGTCTTGTTGCTCAGATTCGTACCGAACCACGTCTGGAGATCGCTGAGCTGCTTGGCCGGAGCCTCGCCGTCCCAGGTGGCGGGCGTGTCGACGAGGAGGAATGCTCGTTGATCCTCGCAGAATTTGTAGGCGGGCGTGAACCAGGTGTCCATGGCTTCCGGATCGAATTGCGACACTGCGGGAAGACACAAAATGTTGAACACATTCGGTGCGATGTGGGCGAGCGTGTTCATGCCCGTTGGATGTGTCCCCGCTTCCGGGTCACCCGGATCGCCGATGAGATCAGAAGCAGCCACGGTTGTCACATCCGAACCCTCCGTGAACGCCTGCCATGCGATGTTGGAGTTTCCGGCCGCTGCACTCGACGTGATGTCCTTGGTCGGGTCATAGGGCGCCGCCTTCGGGTTCTGCGCAGGCGGAGTGACCGAGCCTTGGAGCACCTGAACGAGCGAGGATTTGTGGGCGATGACATCCTCCACGTAGTTCGGGTCGCCCGGCGTGAGGCTCAGGTTCCGATAGACCTCGCTCGCCACCACCGATAGATCACCGGTCGCTGGGTTGGTTGCGGTCTCTTGCACAACGAGGTCGATGACGATTTTTCCCGCACCGTCCTTCGGTGAGCTGTCCCCACCTGGCGGATACTTGCTGTCCTGGGTGGCGGCGCGAAGGCTGTTGCCCCAGCTACCGGGTGAGATGGCTTCCAGCTTGAAGTCTTTCAGATCGACTGAGGCGCTTGGCGCCGGCGGCGTTGTGGTGCCCTTGGTTGTGGGGGCCTTTGCCTTGTCGGCCTGCGAATCATCGGCGCTGCTCTTCTCCGACTTCGACTTGTCGGGTGCCGGCCCGGGAGCCACGCGCACGACCCACGCCCTGCTGCCCCCGTTCAGGAAGTACTGATAGATTCCGTAGCTCGCCCGGCTCCAACTGGTCAATCCGCCGAACGTGGCGGTGAACTCGCCGAAGCTACCTACTCGGGTTGGGACGTTCACAGGGCCGCGAGGGAATATGTCGACGAAGGCAGTGTCCGACGTTGTGACGCCAGGGATGGTGTGTGACTGGCTCTGGACCTCGCTCAGGTAGACCCCGGGATAGGAAACGCCAACGGTCATTTGGGACCCTCTCTCTCTCTCACACACACAGCAGCCGCCGTTGGCCCCGCATGTGGCTAGCTCAGAAACCTACAGACCGTCTCGCAGGGCCCAACCCCAGGGTTAGCAAAAACTTTCGCGGACGGCGCAACACATGTAATTGGGGTGCCGGGGTCTGCGCGGCCCAGGTGGGCCTCCGGATCCATGCGTCCGTAGCCTTCTTGGGGTCGCCCTGTGGTGCTTGCGCGACTGATTGTTCCGGCGGTCGTCGAGCTTCCGTTGACGGCGGCGGCGATGCTGTTGATCGCCCGGTCGCCGAGCTGCTGGTGGCCGCAACCGACGCCATCATCACCTGCGTGATCGACGAGTCGGCGCTCCCCGGGATGCAATCCGCCTACCAGGGGCTCCCCGCTGCACTTTCCTCTCCTCAATGCCCAGGGGCGACGCCGATGGTGGGCGTACTCGCGCTCGCCGCGCTGATCGGGGCCCTGGTGGAGGGGATCATGCTGATGCGCAAGCCGGGGGGTGGTGCTCGGCTCGGGGACGCTGGCCGCCCGGCTGTGGGCGCGCGACCTAGTCTTGGGCGAGCCTGCTGGCTCTGACCCTGGTCAAGCCGGTGGCCCAACAAGTGGGAGGGCCGGTGTTCCGTTCCGTGAAGGTGCTCCGCCGGATCCGAGAGC
>JAOUHE010000266.1 GCA_029865285.1 Chloroflexota bacterium | reverse complement strand
TCGCGGAAGAAGGCCGCGCTCATGGCGTCGTCATAGTGCTGGCCGGTGTGTACCAGCAGCTCGTCGTGGGAGCGTCGCAGCGCGCGGCTCAGGGGTGCCGCCTTGATGAACTGCGGCCGCGCCCCGACCACGGTCAGGACCCTCATCCGCCGGCCTCGCCGGGACGCGGCGGAAAGTGAGTCCCGCACCGGGGGCACGGGCCGTGGAAGGCCGCTCCGTCCTCTCCGTCACGCAGGGGCTGACCACACGGGCAGGCACTCCCGACCCGACGCGCAGGATTCCCGACGACCAGCTCGTAGTCGACGAGATCGCGCGTCACGACGCTGCCGGAGCCGACCATCGCCCAGCGGCCGATCGTCACGCCCGGCAGGATGGTGCTGTTGGCGCCCAGCGCCGCCCCGACGCGGACCAGCGTGGGGCTCACCTCCCAGTCGGCATCGGTCTTGGGGCTGCCATCCGGATTCACCGCGCGCGGCGCCTTGTCGTTGGTGAAGCACACGTGCGGACCGATGAATACCCCATCCTCCACCGTCACACCGTGATAGGCACTGACGTTGTTCTGGATCTTCACCCGGTCGCCGATGACGACCCCGGCGTCGATGTAGACGTTCTTGCCGATGACGCAGTCCGACCCGATGTGCGCTCCCTCGCGTACCTGCGCACCGTTCCAGATACTCGTGCCGCCGCCGATCACGGCAGTGTCTGCCACGTCGGCGCTCGGGTGGATGCGCGCAGGACGGTTGTTCATGCGTGCTCCTTCGGGTCGCCAATTGTATCCATCAGGCGTGGTCGCCGGCCGCGGCAGGCCCCGCCAGGAGCTGTCGGAGGCGCGGAAGCGCATGTGCCACCGCACGGCCACGATGCGAAACGGCATCCTTCTCCGACTCCGGCAGCTCGGCCGTGGTGACGCCGCTCGGGAGCAGGAAGATCGGGTCGTAGCCAAAGCCGCCCTGGCCTCGCCGCTCGGTGGCCAACGCCCCTTCGACCACGCCGCTGAAGAGTTCGACCCGAGGAGCGCGCGGCGTCCCATCCGGGCCTGATCCGGGGACCGCCAGCGCCAGCCAGCAGACCATCCGGGCTCTTCGGTCCTCCTCCCCCGCGACCGCCTCCAGCAGCTGGTCCGGATCGCCGCCGGTCTGGCCGAACCGCGCGCTCCGCACCCCGGGACCCCAGTCAAGCGCCGCCACCTCGATCCCGGAGTCGTCGGCGAGCGTCGCAACACCGGACGCGTGACAGTAGGCGACGGCCTTGGCCGATGCATTCTCGGCGTAGCTGTCATGCGGCTCGGGGACGTCGAGGTGGAGACCCAACTGCTGCGGCGTCACGATGCTCTCGGAGACCTCCCCGAGGAGTCGAGCGAACTCGCGCTGCTTGCCGACATTGGTGGTGGCCAGCAGGAGCCTGCTCACTCGGACGCGGGAGCCTCAATGGCCGCTTGCTGGAGTGCGAAGAGCTGGTGGATCCCGCCGGCCGCCAGGTCGAGCAGTTGATTCATGTGCTCGCGGCTGAAGGAGCGCTGCTCCCCGGTCCCCTGCACCTCGATGAATCGGTCGTCATCGGTCATCACCACGTTGAAGTCCACCTCGGCGGTCGAGTCCTCCGCGTAGTCGAGGTCGAGGAGCAGTTGCCCGCCGGAGATCCCGACGCTGACCGCGCCGACCTTGCCGACCAGCAGGTGACCCATTCCAAACTTGTTCAGCGCCCGGGCAAGCGCCACGTACGCTCCGGTGATGCTCGCAGTGCGTGTTCCGCCGTCGGCCTGGATCACGTCGCAGTCGAGCGTGATCGTCCGCTCGCCGAGGCGCGGCAGGTCGATGCACGCGCGCAGCGATCGCCCGATCAGGCGTTGGATCTCGTGGGTTCGCCCCCCGATCCGACCGGCCTGGGCCTCGCGCTGGCTGCGTTCGGTCCCCGCCCGGGGCAGCATGCTGTACTCAGCGGTGATCCAACCCTTCCCCTTGCCGCGCATCCAGCCCGGAACGCGATCCTCGATGGTCGCGGCGCAGATG
>JAOUHE010000104.1 GCA_029865285.1 Chloroflexota bacterium | reverse complement strand
CGCCAGGGGCGGCCCACTTTTCGTTGCCCCGAATGGCGAGAAGGCCGCGTGGGATCGAACCCACGACGCGAGACGTCGGCCGGAAGCTAGGCGGCGATGGCCTCCGATGCGGTCCAGATCGTTCGCTCGCGGGCGACCGGGGTGAGGTGGAGTGAGCCATCCGCCTCGACCCACCACGCTGCAAGGCCGCGAGCTCGAGCCTCCGGACCGATCTCGGCGACACCGCCGACGAAGAGGGCCTTCGACCAGACCTCGGCCCACGCGGGGTCGGCGTGTGCCACCGACACTGCGACCAGTCCGCCGGCCGCGGGCCGACCGGTGCGGGGGTCGACCAGGTGATGCACCAGGTTGCCATCGGGGTCGACCCAGTTGCGAACGGCGATCGAAGAGGTCGCGATGGCGCCGGACGAGCACGTGAGAACTGCCAACTGCCGCCCGAGCCGCAGTGGATCCTCGATGCCCACGTTCCACATGCCTTGCTCCGGTCCGGGGCCGTCAATCGCGAGATCGCCACCAGCTTCGAGCAGCAATCCATGCGCACCATTCACCAGACGCCTGGCGGCGCGCAGCGCCCAGCGAAGCGCGAGACCCTTGCCGATCCCGCCGGAGTCGACCGGAACGCTGACCGCGACCCGGGTGCTCCGACCGTCGCGCCGCATCCATTCACCACTCGGAAGGTGCGGACCTGCGGGTGTCGGTATGGGGACGCCTGCATGCTCGCCCAGCGCTTCCAGGACGTGGATCACGCGAGCGTCGAACCGGCCGCCGGTCTGCGCCTGTGCCCTCCGTGCCGCCGTCAGCATCGAGGCCAGGCGCGGCTCGCCGTCAGCCCAGGCTCCGGCCTGCGTGGTATTCAGTCGGCTCAGATCGCTCGAGGCACGGAACCGCGACAGGCATTGCTCGGTCCGCTCCACGTCCCTGCGCACGGCGTCCCAGATCCGCGCTGCGTCACCGGCCGGGGCGCCGTTGACGGAGAGCCGCAGCGGTGAACCCATTGCGCGGTCCTCGAACCGGAGCAGAACGGCCGCGCCACCGATTGCGCTCAAAGTCCCGATGCACCTGTGGTCGACTGGGTCGGGGGCGGCGCTGCCGCGGGTGCAGCCGGAGCAGCCGGGCGCACCGTCCGCACGGTCGGGAGCGAGAGCCGCGTGGGAAGCGAGAAGGCGGTGCCTTCGATGCCGGTGACCGTGGCCCCAAGGTTCTCGAGTTCGGTCTGGAGCGTGGATAGCCTCTCGGCGACTCCGTCGTAACCACCGCTTGCCGCCTGGTAATCAACCCATGCGGCTTCCATTCGGATCTCCATCCGATCGTGCGCCGAGCCGAGCAGGCTGATCGCCTCCTGCATCGGTCTGCGGTCGACGATGATGGCCTGGTCGTGCTCGATCTGGGCAGACGCCACTGCGCCCAGGGTGACCGCGTACAGCCCGGTACTCAGGCCGAGCGCCACGCCTACGTGATACGGGCGTCGCGGTACCGAGGCTGGCGCGTTGGTGGTGTCGCGCTTCGCGGGGTCGAGGCTCACGGTCACGGCACCACGATGCTTCTGCTGCTACTCGTGACGCCGACCGTGGTCTCGCCGTCCCGAGACGTGAGGCAGTAGAGCCGATAGGTGAGCGTTCCTGAGGGCGCGCTGGCATCGGTCGCCGTGGTGACGGTCAATGACGTGATGCGGGCGACGAGCGTGTCGCGATCCTCGGGCGGGTAGTGGATCTCGCTGTCGGTCGATCGCACCAGCGCGGCGCTGTTGAACCCGCTCGCCGGGCATGACGACCAGCTCGCCTGGACTCCGCCTGACGCGAGCACGAGGGTAAGGGTCGGAGTGGTCGGCGCTGGGGCCGCCGTGCCGGCTGTGCCGCCGCCAACCGTGCCGCCGCCGGCCGTGCCGCCACTGCCCGCATTGATGCTCGCCTGCATCTCTGCCAGGCGCGCCTCCGCCTGCGCAAGGAGGGCAGTCACGCTCGTCAGCTTGCCCTGGGCCGCCACCAGTCGCTCCCGGAGCTGCTGGGCGGTCAGGCCATCGGTCGAAACCTGGTCCGATGCCGAGTCGAGGGCGCTTGTCAGTGCGCCGGTGGCGCTGAGCAGGTCCTCGAGCTGCTGCTCCAACGCCGCCGAGCGAGCGCGCTCAGCCGCAAGCTCGTCCCGCAACGAATTAAGCGAGACGGGCGGGGCGCTCGGGGCCGCGGCGAGCGCCGCCAAGTGCGATGCCACGCGGATCGAGACCAGCCCCAGCAGCAGGCTGGCCAGCACGCCGGAGATCAGCAGCGTGCGACGAACGTGTCGGTTCATCACGCGCCGGGCCTTGCTGCGGGGATCGTCCACTCGGTGGCCGGCACGGGTCCTGGGAGCGGCGAGGGTGCGATTACGGGCCGAGGTGCCTCCTCAAGTGCCTCCGGCAGGCTGCTGGCAAAGGTGGGGCGCTGCTGCTTGGCAACCCAGTAGCGGTAGCTCGCCGACGCGAGCACGAGGAGGCCGCTCGCGACGTAGAAGAGTCGGAGGAGTTCGGTATCGGTCCCGGCGAGGATGCCGTGCACCCACCCCAGCCCCCAGGACACGAGGCTGAACCGATGCAGGACGAGCCACCAGCCCGACGGCAGGAACCTCGTGTATCGGGCTGTCAACCCGGCCACCAGCAGGGCATAGAGCCCCATCGTGCCGAGCGCCACCGGCAGGCTGCGGTAGCTGGACAGGCCGGGGATGAACGCGCCGTCGAGCCCGACCCCGGCGTAGGGGTCGATGACCAGGCTGATGATGTGCACCCCGATGAATGCCACAACGAACACGAACAGGTTCTCGTGCCACGGGAACAGAACCCGCGAGAGCTTCCAGGTGGACTTGTTGATGGGGTGGCTCAGGACCATGCCGAGCGAGACGAGGACCGTCAGCAGGGCGTACGCCACTATGCCCGTGGCGCGCGCTGCCAGCCAGACGCGCATCTCGGCCACGTACTCCGTTCGCGCCGGCAGGATCTGATCGGTGGCATAGACAGCCATGAGGCCGATGACGCACATCACCAGCAGGACTGCGCGACCGCTCAGGCGCACGAGTCGTCTCGGCGGGTTCCGCCCATCGGGATGCTCATGAGTCCCGAGCCTATGGCTGAAGCCGTCTCGTGGCGACCTTCCCAATGGTCCCGGTTCTGCCCTGACATTCGGGGAGCCGAAAGCGTGACGCCACCGTGCGAACCTTCGCGGCAGATGTTCCGCGCCGGGACGGTCGACCGTCGGTACGGGGGAGATCTTTCTCCCTGTGCGGTGCCTCCGAGATATGGGACCGTCGGTGTCCGTCGGTTCTCGCGGAGGAACCGCCGCATCCGTCGCGACTCGCCTCGAGCCTGATCATGGAGTGACGTAGCCCTTGCCCCTCCTCGAACACAGCGAACGCATGCTCGACGGTCCACCGCTCGACGGCAGATCAGAGCGCCTCGACGCTCACCTGGCGAGGCTGGGCGCGTTGCCGCGTGGGGCTGACAACCGCGACCTCATCCCGTCTCTCGAGTCGAGTGGCCTGCTTGGTCGTGGTGGCGCCGGGTTCCCGGTGGGCCGCAAGTGGCGGGCGCTTGCCGAGCGGAACGCGAGTCGGGCCGTCGTCGTGGCAAACGGGGCCGAGGGTGAGCAGGCGAGCTTCAAGGATCGGGTCCTCATGGCCGGCCGGCCGCACCTTGTCGTCGACGGTGCCATCCTCGCAGCCGACGCAATCGGAGCCGACGAGATTGTCTTCTACGTCGGCTCCGAACATGACGCTGCCGTGCTGGCCATGAGTCGAGCGATCGAGGAGCGGCGCGCCGAGATCGGGCGGCCGGTCAGCGTCGTGACTGCACCGGTCAGCTATGTCGCGGGCGAAGCGACCGCGGCGGTCCACTACATCAACGGCGGCGATGCGCGGCCCACCACGACCCCGCCACGCGTATCCCAGCGGGGCGTCCATGGCCTGCCCACGCTGGTTCAGAACGTGGAGAGTCTGGCCTATGCGGCGCTCATCGCCAGGTTTGGCGAGCGCTGGTACCGCTCCGCCGGTCGGTACGGCTCGAAGGGGACGGCGCTGATCTCGGTCACCGGCGCGGTCCGCGAGTCGGGCGTCCGCGAGATCGAGCTCGGGACCACAGTTGGGGAGATTGCTGCCGCCACGGGGGCGTCGCCATCGGGCGTGCAAGCCGTGGTGCTCGGTGGCTATTTCGGGACGTGGGCTGCGGCCGGCAACGTCTGGGGGCTGCCCCTCGATCCGGCAATCATGCAGTCGCGTGAACTCACGTTCGGCTGTGGCATCGTCGGTTTCCTGCCGACCAGCGCCTGCGGTGTGGCTGCGACTGCCGAGATCATGGCCTTCATGGCGAAGGAGAGCGCGGGCCAGTGTGGACCCTGTGTGTACGGGCTGCGGGCGCTCGGTGATGCGACGGCGCGCGTCGCGGGAGGCCGAGCCGGAGCGGAGGAGCTCGGACAGATAGAGCGCTGGACCTCGCAGGTCCGCGGTCGGGGCGCCTGCCACCACCCCGACGGCGCGGCGCAGTTGATGACAAGTGCACTGAACGTCTTTGGGGACGAGTTCGTGCACCACGCTCGCACCGGACGCTGCTCGATCACCAGTGCGCGGATCGAGGCTGCCTAGGATGAAGGAAGCGCGACTCCGGGTGGACTGGATCCTGTGTGACGGCTACGGCCTGTGTGGGGGCCTCGCGCCCGACCTGATCGACCTCGATGAGTGGCATTACCCAATCATCAGCTCGGAGCCGGTCGATCGCAGGTTCATGGACGATGCGCAGCGCGCAGTCGACTGCTGCCCGGTAAGGGCACTCACGCTTGACCGCACTCCACCTCGCCCCCGTCCTGGGCCGGGATAGGCGGTCTCGTCAGGCGAACCGGCAGGGATGGCCTGCTGGTGGAGGGCCGTGTGGGATTCGAACCCACGACACGAGGATTAAAAGTCCCCTGCTCTGCCCCTGAGCTAACGGCCCATCGAACGTTGCCAGTGTATCGGTGGTCGCCGATCGTTTGGTCTCGAGTTCAAAGCCGATGGCCGGCGATCCTGGATCGCCGGCCATCGATTGTGCTGGGATGCCGTGCCGTCTACGGCACGAGGAACACCTCCTCTGTGTGGATCCCAAGTTTGCCCCCGGGCAACACTTCGCGCACGGGGAACTGCAAAGCGTTGCCACGGCGCACCGCTTTACCCTCAGCCGCACCGCCCATCGGGACCGAAGCATCGGCTCCGCCTTTGGAGTTGAGGCCGTGCTAGAGTCGGCCGACCGATGCGACGAATCCTGCTCTGGATGGCGCGTAACCCGTTCCTGAAGCGCACCCTGCCGCGCCTCTGGTTCGTGCGCCGCGCGACCCGCCGCTTCATGCCCGGCGAGACGATGGAGGCGGCGCTCGATGCGGCCGAGGCGTTCCGCCCCCACGGGATGGGGGTCCTCTTCACCCGGCTGGGCGAGAACCTGACCGATCTGTCCGAGGCACGGGCAGTCGCCGACCACTACCACGACCTGATGCGCAAGATCGCCGCTCGGGGGATGGACGCCGAGATCAGCGTCAAGCCGACCCAGCTCGGCCTCGACCTGGATCGGGAGGCCGCGCTCGAGCATCTCCGCGGCCTGGCGACGCACGCGGCGGAGATGAACGGAACGCTCCGGATCGACATGGAGGGGAGCGCCTACACCGACCCCACCCTCGACCTGTACCGATCGCTCAAAGAGACGCATCCGAACGCCGGCATCTGCCTGCAGGCCTACCTGCGCCGCACCCCGGCCGATGTGGAGTCACTGTTGCCTCTGCACCCGTCGATCCGCCTGGTGAAGGGTGCCTATGACGAGCCCAAGGCGATCGCCTTCCGCCGCAAGAGCGAGGTGGACGCCGCGTACCACGCGCTGTGCGTCCAGATGCTGCCGCACGCCGCGCGAGGGGAACTGCGGCTCGGGCTCGGCACGCACGACACGGAGCTGATCGAGCGCGTCGCCGAGTCGGCGCGCGGCGCCGGGTTCACGATCGACGCCATGGAAGTCGAGATGCTGTACGGGATCCGCCACGGCGAACAACTGCGCCTCGCGAAGGAGGGCTATCGGGTGTCGACCCTGATCGCCTACGGCGAGGCGTGGTACCCGTGGTACATGCGACGGCTGGCCGAGCGCCCCGCCAACGTCCTGTTCGCCCTGCGCCAGATC